>JALRIJ010000008.1 GCA_023255485.1 Flectobacillus sp. | reverse complement strand
ATATGTAGTGAGTATTGTATTAGGTGCTATTGGCTTTGCCAGTACCCTAACCATGATTGCAGGAATTGCTTCTAAGGCAGAAAACAGTGCTACCTTAATGGCTATTTTGAGTTTCCCCGTGATTCTTCCGATGCTCATTATGTTGATAAAAATTTCCAAAAATGCCATGGACGGGCTCGAACGTGGTAGTAGTATGGATGAAGTGCTAACGCTACTAGCTATTGACGCTATCGTACTGGTACTAAGCGTGTTACTTTTTCCTTATTTGTGGAGAAGCTAAATAACAATGTAAAATTATAAATTTTGAATTTTGGATTATTACTCAATTAGTAACAGCTGGTTAAGTACTCGTGTTAAAGTAGCTAACATTCACTATCCTCATAAAAAGCTGATGGATAGGTCATTAAATTCATAATTTAAAATCACTACTTATTATTGATTAGTTTATTAAGGGTTCATTACATAAAACCCACTGCATTTTAGCAAAATACTTTTATGAAACAAAACTGGTATAAATTCTTGGCGGTCATCCTATTGATGTATGTGATAGTCATGGGATTTTTAGGAACAATTCCCCGTCAGCCTGTCCTTCACGAAACAGCTCGTAATTTGTATTTCCACGTACCTATGTGGTTTGGAATGTTTGCTCTGTTATCAATGTCTGTATGGAATTCGATTCAATACCTTCGTAATCCATTGGTCGAGTATGACAACAAATCGTCAGAATATGCCTACACAGGTATTTTGTTTGGCGTAGTAGGTATTGCAACAGGGAGTATCTGGGCAAGATATACGTGGGGAGCTTGGTGGACAAACGACGTAAAGTTAAATGGAGCAGCCATTGGCCTATTAATTTATTTCGCTTATGCGGTATTGAGAGGCTCTTTTGAAGACGAACAACAACGGGCAAGAATCTCTTCTATTTACAATATTTTTGCAGTAGCCTTATTGATTCCTCTGTTAATTATTTTGCCTCGCATGAATGATTCATTACACCCTGGCAACGGAGGAAACCCTGGTTTTAAACCCATGGATACACAAGGCAGTATGCGTGTCATTTTTTACCCTGCTTGTATTGGCTGGATTTGCTTAGGATTCTGGATTACCAACTTACGATTACGCTTGAAAAAAATCGAACAACATATTCAAGAGCAATAGCTTATACCCAATAATTTTGAAGATTTTATAATTGAATAATAAGATGAAAAAAGTACTTGCTTTACTTACCCTTTTACTCATTTCGGTGGGTGTATTTGCACAAAATAATGCGGCTGGCGAAATTGAAATGGCCGACGCTTTGTACGCAGACGGACGTATTTACGTAGTAGTTGCCGTGGTTGCAACTATTTTCACAGGAATTATTGTTTTCTTGGTGAACTTAGATAGAAAAATTGCCAAAATAGAAAAACAACTTGGTAATCATAAATAAGATTTCAAGAAGTTTTCAAAATTATATTTCAACAAACAGTACGTTTCAACATTTCATTTTTAGATATGAAAATCACACACATCATTGGGCTAGTTGTAATTGCGATTGCAGTAGCTATTTTGGTTTCAACAGGTACAGAGGCTAGTACGTATGTTGATTTTGGTGTTGCCGAAGAAATGGCAAAAGAAGGAGCAAAAGAGCAGGTTCATGTGGTAGGAAAATTAAACAAAAATGCAGAAGGCAAAATCCAAGATTTGGTTTACAACCCTACCTTAGACCCCAACCACTTAGAATTTTCATTAACTGATAACAAAGGACGTACGCAACGTGTTATTTATGATGCACCCAAACCACAGGATATGGAACGTTCTGAGCAAGTAGTGATTATTGGCAATATGGAAGGGCAAGTCTTCAAATGTGAAAAGATTTTATTGAAATGTCCGTCTAAATATCAAGATGGAAAAGTAGAATTTAAAGAGGTTGAAAAACCTGCAAAGCAATCATAAGTAATAATATTGAATTTTGAATGCTGAATTTTGGATTTAATACATTAAGTATCAAAACAGCTTCATGATTTGAGCGTAGATAAAACGCAGTTTCCTCCGTATATTTTTATAGTCCACTACCAAAGGCTTCGTTTATATAGCGAAGCCTTTGGTGAATAATTACAAAATCTAACAGCCACGATGGTTAATGGGTAAAGACACACAGCCTTTACTCTTGAAAAAAAGCTATGTTACACACAGAAATTGGGAATATTGGTCATTTGTGCATTATTGTGTCGTTTGTGACATCATTAGTAGCAACATTTGGCTATTTGAAATCACTACAAACGAGCGTTGTCGCCGAACAAGAATCGTGGAAATCGTTTGCTCGTTATGGCTTTTACATTCATGGAATTGCCGTGTTAGGCGTTATTGCCGCCTTATTCACCATTATTTACAATCACTACTTTGAGTTTCAGTACGCTTGGTCACACTCTTCCAGAGCTCTTCCTGTTTATTACATCGTTTCTTGCTTTTGGGAAGGTCAAGAAGGTAGCTTCTTGTTGTGGATTTTTTGGCACGCCTTTTTGGGAATTATCTTAATTCATACCAACAAAAAGTGGGAAGCACCTGTAATGGTAATTTTCTCAGCGGTACAAGCCTTTTTATGTTCGATGATTTTAGGCGTGGTCTTACCACTTATCGAGGTTAAAATTGGTTCTTCGCCTTTCTTACTGATGAAGGAAGCGATGCCTGACTTACCTGTTTGGAAAATGAATGCGAATTTCGTTCCAGAAGATGGTCGTGGATTGAACCCTTTATTGCAAAACTATTGGATGGTGATTCACCCTCCTACCCTTTTCTTGGGCTTTGCAACCACCTTAATCCCATTTGCTTATGCCATTGCAGGATTGTGGAAAAGAGAATATAAAGAATGGATTCGTCCTGCTTTACCTTGGGCATTGGTATCTGCTTTGGTACTGGGTGTTGGTATAATCATGGGAGGTTATTGGGCTTATGAAACGCTAAACTTTGGTGGTTACTGGAACTGGGACCCCGTAGAAAATGCGTCGCTTGTACCTTGGTTAGTATTGGTAGCAGCTATTCACTGCATGATTATTTACAACAATAAACAAGCTGCACTACGCACTTCGTTTATCTTGGTAATCGTAACGTTTATTTTAGTATTGTATTCGACTTTCTTGAATCGTAGTGGTGTATTAGGTGAAGCTTCTGTTCACTCATTTACCGATTTAGGACTATCAGGACAGTTGTTGCTTTATTTGTTGTTTTTCTTGGTAGTAGCGATTGCTTTCTTGGCAGTACGTTGGAAAGATATACCAACTGACGAGAAAGAAATGTCCACTTACAGCCGTGAATTCTGGATTTTTATGGGGGCTACTACGCTCTGCTTGTCTTCTTTCCAAATCATTGCAGCAACTTCATTGCCTGTTTGGAATAAGATTGTAGAAGGCTTAGGCTTTGTATCAAAATTAGCTCCTCCTGCCGATGCCCCTGCTTATTACTCTAAATTCCAATTATGGTTTGGCGTAGGTATCGCCATGCTTTCAGGTATTGGACAGTTTTTCTGGTGGAAAAAAGTAAAACAAGAAAACCTTGTCAACTTCTTATTAACACCTCTTTTGGCTGCATTGGTTATCACTTTTGCTTGTATTTTCTTCACGACCAAAAGCCAAGTAGGTGATTTCTTTGAACACCCAACATACATTGCCTTGTTGTATGCAGGTATTTTTGCACTGATTACAAATGCTTCCATTTTATTTAACATTGCGAAAGGAAATTACAAACTTTCTGGTGGAGCTGTTACGCATATTGGGGTAGCCATGATGTTACTAGGATTACTATTCTCTTCGGGATATTCAAAAGTGGTATCTATCAATACAAGTGGCTTTGCTATTTCTAATTTGGATGAAGCTTTCACGAAAAATAACGACAAAGAAAATCAAGAAAATGTAGTGGCTTGGTTAAATACGCCTTTAAAAATGGCTGATTACACCCTGACTTACAAAGGTGTTCGTGTAGAAGGACGTGAATTACCAAACTTCTTACGTCCAGAACAAGTAGAAATAATTGAAAATGATTTCCATGCGGTTGCTCTGGAAGACATTGTTCAAAACGACAAAAAATACTATTCTAAAGGTGATACCTTACCTATTTTCCCTGAAAATAAGTACTACGAAATTGATTTCCGTGATAAAGAAGGACGTGTAACAACGCTTTATCCTCGCTTTCAGGTGAATAAAAAAATGGGAAATGCCGCTTCTCCTGCATTAAAACATAATTTGGGAGGTGACCTTTATACGTATGTAGCTTTAGCTCCGAATTTAGAGGAAAGAGAATGGTCTAAAACCGAGAATTACAACGTTGCCGTGCAAGACACCTTCTTCTTGAATGATTATGTGGCTGTTTTAGATGGGGTAAAGCGTGTTCAAGAATTTGAAGGTAAAGCACTTGGGCCAAACGATGCTGCGGTGGAAGCAACGATTTCGATTGTAGGAAAGGATTTCAGACCATATCAAATTCGTCCACTCTTTGTCATCAGAGATGGAATGGTGGCAATGCCTCCTGTAGAAAATGAAGAAATTGGAGTGCGTGCACGATTTAAAAATATTAACCCTACAACAGGTAAATTTAGCTTCGACATCAATACGACACAACGTGACTTTATTGTCTTGAAAGCTATCGAAAAACCACTAATCAACATTCTATGGATTGGTACATTGGTCTTAATTATTGGTTTCTTAATGGCAATTTTCAGACGCTATCGTGAGTTTAAATTGATGCGTGATAAGGAGATTTAAGGCAGAGAGGCACGAAGGCAAAGAGTAAAATACACAAATGCCATAGTCCTGAAGGGGCGACACCCATCAGAATAGGGTGAAGCCCTATTTTACAGGCACAAAGGCAAGGAGGCAAAGAGTAAAAAACGTACGAAATGCCATAGCCCTATTTTAAAAACATACGAATCATCATGTCAAAAAAAGAAATTCTATTATTATCAGCAGCCTTTGGCTTTTTGATTATTTGGATATTAGACTTACAAGCAGGCTTACCACCAACACTAGAGCCTACTTTCTGGAATAAGATTTTTTACCACTATAGTTGGCTCATGATGGCAGTAGGCTGTCTCTTTTATTTTCAGTATACAAAACAAATTAGAGTGAAAAAACAGGCTGATGAAAAGGCCGAACAGGGTGAAAATAAGCTTACTGACGACAAAAAAGCACAACGTAAAGCATTATTGAAAGGAAAGAAGTAGGACTCGTTAGATTTTTTCTTAACTTGCCTACACATTCTAAAAAAATATGGACTCCCAACAGGCAATAGGAATACTCTTATCTATTATTTTCTCGGCATTTTTCTCTGGTGTCGAGATGGCTTTTGTTTCTGCAAATAAACTTTACTTTGAGTTACAAGCAAAACAAGGCGTTATCACAGGATCAATTATCGCTCGCTTCCTGAAAAATCCTTCTAAATTCATCGGTACGATGCTCATCGGTAATACGTTATCGTTAGTAGCTTACGGTATCTTTATGGAAGGGTTTCTGCACGAAAGCATCATGGAAGCAAACTTACCAACTTGGCTCTCTTGGGCTCAAGATAACCTCGTTGCAGGTATTATCGCTTCTTTCTTCGGTACAATTCTGATTTTAATGACTTCAGAATTTACTCCTAAAAGTGTTTTCTTACTTAATCCTGATGGCTTCTTAGAGGTCTTATCAATCCCTATTTGGATAATTTGTACTGTCATGTACCCTTTAGTATGGGCGATTGTTGGTCTTTCGAGATGGTTTATTACGAACGTACTTCGTTTAGAATACTCAGAAGAAAAGCCAGCCTTTGGACTAACTGATTTGAACCACTATTTGCAAAACTTAAACCGCAAAACATCCACAGAAGAAGAAGCAGCTGTGGATACCAAAATATTCAATAATGCCCTTGAGTTCAAACAGGTTCGAGTACGAGACTGTATGATTCCGAGAACAGAAATTGTGGCTATCGAAGTAGAAGGTGGTGTCGAAGAATTAAAAAAAGCATTGGTCGATAGCGGTCATTCGAGAGTATTAGTTTACAAAGAATCGCTTGAGGATGTGTTAGGATATTGCCATTCATTGGCTCTTTTCAAAAAGCCAAAAGATATTCAAGGTATTCTCACTCCTATCCCGATTGTACCAGAAGCAATGCCCGCCAAAGATTTAATGGTTCGCTTCTCTAAAGAACGAAAATCACTCGCATTGGTCGTGGATGAATTTGGTAGCACCGCAGGCTTAGTGAGTTTAGAAGACGTGATGGAACAAATATTTGGCGAAATTAGAGACGAATACGACCATAATGAAGACTTGACAGAAAAAAGATTGGACGAAAAAGTATATTTATTGTCTGCAAGATTAGAAGTGGATTATCTAAATGATAAATACGGATGGAATCTCCCAGAAGGAGATTATGATACGCTTGGCGGAATGATTATCAGCATTAATGAAGATATTCCAGAACTAAATGAAACCATTATTTCTTCTCCATTTCAGTTCCAAATCGTAGAAACAGAAGAAACTCGCATTTCTCTTGTGAAATTGACAATTGTAGGTGACATTGAAAAGAAAAGCGAAACCTACTCAATGAAACATTAACAAAAAATGTCCTAGCCATTCATATAGCTAGGACATTTTTTTATAGATTATTTTATTAGTTCTTCTATTACTTTAGGGAAATATTCATGTTCTAAGACTTGCCCCTTTTTAGCTACATCCTCTGGACTATCTGTTGGTAAAACAGGGTAAGAAGCCTGAAAAATAATATTCCCTTCGTCATAATGTTCATTTACGAAGTGAATCGTAATACCTGACTCCGTTTCTTTATTGGCTACAACTGCTTCGTGAACGAAATGACCGTACATTCCTTTTCCACCAAATTTAGGTAGTAAAGCGGGGTGAATATTCACAATTTTATTGGGAAAAGCCTCCACCATATTTTTAGGAATTAACCATAAAAAACCTGCCAGAATCACCCAGTCTGTATCATTTTCTTGTAAAATACGCACCACCTCTCCCGACTTCAAAGCTGCTCTATCGAACATTACAAGGGGGATATTTAGACGTTCGGCACGAGCAATTACTCCTGCTTCTGGATTATTACATAAAATCATTGAAATGTTCACCTCCGAATCTCCTTGGAAGTAGTCATAAATACGTTCGGCATTTGAGCCAGAACCTGATGCGAAAATAGCGATATTTTTCAAGGGCAACGTTGTTAATTTTTCCACAAAAATACATTAAGTATTCCAACCTTTGCTAGCATTCCTGAATCTTTCATAAACACAGTAGTAGCTAAAAGTAGATTATTCCAGAAGTATCTAAAACATAAAATCATGAAACGCTTTCTTTCAATCGGATTATTAAGTTTATCATTTATCCTAAATGCCTGTAAATCAAGCATTATAGAACAACAATCTAACATGGACTCAAGTAGCTACAAAGCACTCAACCAACTAAAAGGGACATGGGTTTTGAAACGTAGATTTTTGAGTGATGCCTATGATACGCCCTGTGGTTATGCCACCAAAGAACAAAGTCGAGAGATTACTCTCACTATTACCGATGAAATAGCTCCCAATACTAGTTCTGATACACTAGCTTATAAAATTAATGGTGTCTCTACAGTAAATTATTACATGGGAACAATCAAAATAAAATCATTCGCTGAGTCGGGAGTCGGGACAATAACATTAGGGGCTTTTGCTAGTACTAAGATAGCAGGAACACCCGAAATGAATAATTGCGAAATGAGTTATTTTGACTTTTTAAGTCATTCAAGCGATTTACGCTTAGTTAGCACCACCACCCAAGAACTTCATCTTGGCAATTTTTATCACGGTACGACACCCTCTAGAGATGGGGGCACTTTTTTGATATTTGAACGAAGTAAATAACTTTTTGAAAAATATTTTTTTTTGATGCAACCCTTTCGACATCGGTTTACGTCTTTGTAAGTGAAGGGGGGCTTCTAGTCTTTCTACCTCTATCCTTGACAAACGTATATTAGTAAGTATCTACATAACTTCAACACTGTTCTAAAACCTTTTTTCAATAAGTTAAGCCGTTTATGAAAATTAGATAAGACATACCCTACATCTACTACTTATGAATTGACATTAAAAGCCTTCCAGAATCAAGTGATTCTGAAAGGCTTTTTTATCCTCACGATATAACTTATTTCCCTTGATAGGTTTGCGTTGTGGATATGCCATCGGGATCAATAAAAATGAAGGTATATTTTTTAGCATTATCCCAGCTATAATTTACGTAGGCTTTTTTCGCATTCACCACGTATTCAAGCGAATAAGCATTTGAGCCTATTGCTGTCAAACTAGTAATAGAAGCTCCTTTGAGGGCTGTAAGGGCGGGACGAATGGGTGTAGCAAAAGCTTGGGGTAAAATCTGATTTTCGGGTGCTGGCGTTGTAGGGTCTATCGTAACTTTGCCACGCATTGCCCCAATCATGTAGGGGAATGTGGTCGTGGCATGATAATGATAAACACCATTTATTCCTGTATGCCCATGATTTTCATCTAGGGTTTTCATCGTAGAACCATCGGGTTCTTTAGAGCCATAAACAGCAAAACCATCTAAAGCCCAAGCAATTGCCTTCGTGTTTAGTACTGTCTCAAGATGCGTCGGGGGAATGTGATAATGGTAGTCATCAGCACGTCCACAATGACCTCCCCACTGATCTAACTCTCCAATAACATAGGAATCCTCCCCTCTATTATTTAGTGGATTAAAAATTGGAATACCATTAGCTGCAATGGCAATAGCCCCTTTCATAAAATTGGTTTTGATGCTCATCGGACTAGTCGCTAATTCAGGCTTTAAGGGAATAGACCAAGCATTCGTCCCCTTATAATTTTGAGAAATTGGCACTTGTTGTTGCCATGAAGTAATTCCTTTCATCATCTCATGAGCAGGAATACCCGTTGATTCTATATAGAAATAGGTATTATCCCAACGTGTGGCAATCGCTGGTTTAAACATTGCATAACTTTCCTCTATCAATAAAGGGTCTGTATTTGTACTCGTTACAGGTGTTGTGTGACTTGTAGAAATTTCTTCTTTTTTGCAGGCAACTAACACAATACCAAGCGATAAAAAAACAAAAGATATTTGCTGATATTTTAATAATAAAGCTATAAAGCCTACAAAAAGTAATACATATCCCCAATGCCAAAGCGAAGATTTTTGTTGATTAGATGGTTCTTGTTCAACCCGATTCAAGGATGTGATGGTAGCTATTTTACGGTTTACATACTGCTGGTCTATCCACGAAAGACCTTTCATATCAATCGCTTGTACCGCACCTTTATCGTTTTCAATAAGTACTTTTCCTGCTTTTACACAAACGAAATAGCCATCTAAAGCAAGTGATTTATCTTGAAATCGCCAAGTTCTGAAAGTGCTTAGAGGAAAACCCTCGTGAGAACCTTGATGAGCTTTTATTGCTAATACATTCATTATCAACAACATCAATAAAATTATTTTTTTCATAGGATTACTCTATTAAGGTCGTGAATACGTAACAGTCAGCGTTGACGTTGACAAGGTGGTATTTTTGATAGCCTCCAACAATACGTCCATCGTTGTGGCAGAAGCAGTAGTAGTAATAAGGGGTTCTGCCGAAAGTGCATAAGCTGTTAACACATAAATCTTAGGCCCTGGCCCCTGAGAGCAGGGAGGAGTATATACATTTTTTCCATTAACCGTATTGATTCCCCATTTGCCGACCCCTGTTACCGCCACAGGAATACTCATGAGGGTTGTTGAGATATTATACAAAACCATATAAACGTGCTTTCCTCCTTCTGGTGGAATATGGTGCATAGTGATGGCAATACTTTTCGTACCCGTTGGTAGATTTTCCCAACTTAGGGGAGGGGACGTACTAGCGCCATCGCAAGTATGTTCTTTTGGAAATGTTCCATTGTCAGTAAAAGCGGGGCTTTTCAATGTAAACTTCCCCGTTGTGGTAGTAGTCGGCATTGCGTCTAAAGTATCTTTTTTACAAGAAAAAAGACTCAAGAAACCCAGCACGCAAATAAATACTTTCAGTTTCATCATGGTTGGCTTTAACGTATTTGATTTCTTAGCGATTCAATAGAATTTTACCTGATTTCCGCTCTTTTGACTGTCCTTCAATAACATAAAAATAAACACCTGAGGGTTGTTCAACTCCTTGATTATTTTTACCATCCCAAACGACCTGATATTGTCCTGCTTCGACCCAATTATTAGAAAGAACATCTTTTACAAGTTGTCCTTTTTCATTTAGAATTGTTAGACTCAATCGCTCAGGTATAGCCACAGTAAAGCGAACTTCCGTAGTTGTTTGAAATGGATTTGGACATACTAACTCATCACTGTAATTGCTATTCCACAACATCGTAGGCTCACTAGCTAGAGGTTTTTGCAAGGTATAGCAATTGGCATTATTCAGATAGTAGGTAGCTGACACATCTTTATTTTTACGATTAGAAGCCTCATTTTTAGGCAAATAAGCTCGAACATACTCTACTTTCAAGTCATTTTTACCATCGACTGTCACACGGATATATCCAGAGTTAGGTAAAATTTGCCCTTCCTTATATCCATAATCAGTTGCGTAGGTCGTACTTACAAAATTAGGATGGCTAGGTTGTGGTGTTTCTTGATAAATAAGGCAGTCCTTTTCTTGCTTACCAAAAAAATGATCATGCCCATGAAAGAAAATCGAAACTTTATTCTCCGTTAATACATCTTTAATCGGCTTATACCAACCTGGTCTATTCGCTGCGAACCCATCAGAACCATCTCTATTTTTCCCACCCCATTCATAGAAATTAGCAAACTCTACCCCACCTCTTCCATCAGGGTCGCCACCAATTAATTGATGAGCAAACACGAATTTGTAGGTAGCAGTACTTTTTTCCAACGTTGTTTTTAGCCAATCATATTGCGTTTTTCCGAGTGTCCAACGCCAGCCATTATTGGCATCTGGCTTGGTATTTGTGTACCAATAAGGGTCTAAAACAATAAACAGAGCATCGCCCCAATTCCACGCATAATAGTTGCCCCGTTGTCCAACAATGGCATTTAAAGTAGCATCCCCCGTATAAAAATTATCGGGATATGGATTTACAAAATACTTTTTACGCTCTACTGCCCCCCAAATAGCCACATTTTCACTCGTCCCATTGAGTTGCCAACCCGCTTCCCCTTCGTGATTACCCAAAGCAATAAACAAGGGTACTGAATGACAAGAGGTTTCGTAGTATGAACGCATTAGGTGACTACGGTAAATTACGGTATCATGTGTGAGCTTACCAGCGGCATTTTTCAGTTTATCGGACATTAAAAAATCTCCTAAATCAACCATAAAGTCGGGAGCATCAGCTAATTGATTTTTGAGACAAAGTCGATAAAGTGCGGAATCACTCTGTTCATCAAGATGTGGGTCTGCCTGTACGACAAAAGAAAATTTACTCCCTAATGCCCTTTGGGTCGTAAATGAATGCTCAGGACGATTTAAAACGGTAGTTGTTCCCGTTTTTCTGTAACATAAGCGATAAAAATAGTTGGTATTGGCTTTTAGTCCCTCCACTAACACTTCTGCTTGCTCTTGTGCTGGCACACTTTTCCAAGCTGTTTGAGCGGTGTATTGACCACTAACAGTCCCATATTGAACGCATACTTCTGTGGGAACATCGAAGAAAGCCTGTACGACGATACTCTTATCGGTAGGTCTTCCTAAAATTTCAGCGTGAACGATTTTCTGACTGTATATTTGATGAATGATAGTGAAAAGGAAAAGCAGACAAAAGATATATTTTTTCATACGTTTGGCTATTTTTGAATGATTACTTTAGTGGTACTACTTGTACCCAATTCATCTGTACATTTTACAAAGTAAACACCTGAACTAAAATCGCTTACATCAAAGTCCACCCGTTTTTCTCCTCGCCTGATAAAAAGCGTTTTCATAACCTGTCCTTGCGAAGATAAGATTTCTACTTTTCTATCGAACGAACCTGCGGTAAGTACCTCTACTAGCAATACATCGTGAGTTGGATTAGGTGAGACTTTCACGAATTGAGTTACCTCTTGAGTTTCTTCAATGCCTGTGATGACCGCACATTTGCCAATCGAATAGGAATAGCCAATTTCTCGATTTTGATGTTTTCCGTCTTTGACATCAGCAGGTAAATAAGCCCTAACAAAATCGACAGTTAGACATTCGGGAGACACCGAAACTCGAATATGCCCCGTTCCCTCTCTAGTGACATCAGTGTAGGCATCTGCATTAGCAAGCATTCCGATTTGATAAGTAGAATCACTCGGCATCGGTACTTCCTGATAAACGACACCATCCAGTTCTTCTTTGGCATACAAATGATCATGTCCTTGAAAGAAAATATTTACCCCATTTTTGACCATCAACTGATGGATAGGCACACCACCCCAACCAGGTCGATTGGCTTCAAAATCATTGACTCCTTTCGTTCCAATTCCTCCCCATTCAAAGGATTTGGCAGTAGAGATACCCCCACGTCCCTGTCCACGAGTATGATGTGCAAAGACAAATTTATACTTCGCTTTACTATTTTCGAGTGTCTTCTTAAACCAGTCAAACTGTGTTTTACCCAAAGTCCAGTCCCAATTTTGTGGTTTTTCATTCACATCTACATGACGATACACATCTAAAACCACAAAAAGAGCATCCCCCCATGTCCAGGCAAAATAATTTTCTGGTAAATTCATTTCATAGCCTTCACTCACCATATTACCACTATAAAACGTATTCGGAAATGGATTTGGATAATAAAACTTACGCCATTTAGTACCATAAACAGCAATGTTATTCGGTGGGTTTTGTTTTAAATAATACCCATTTTCTCCTTCATGATTACCTAGACAAACAAAAAAAGGAACACTGTGACAAATTTGAGTCAGGTATTGCAAATAGTCTTTATGCAAAGCATCCATATCCGCACTTGTCGTAGTTGTAGGGGTATGATCGTCTCCAAAAATATCTCCTAACGAAAGCATAAAATCTGGAGAATCTTTCAATTCATTTTGTAATGTCAACTGATACATACTACGCACCCCTTTCTTATCGTATAAATGCTCGTCTGCTTCGACAACAAAAGTGAAGGCACTACCTGTACTTCGTTGTGTCATAAACGTATATTCGGGTGTAGTGGAAAACGAAGTGGCGGTGAGCAAACGATATTGCATACGATAATAATAGCGTGTATTAGCAGTAAGCCCTGTTATATCTACTTCGTTTGGGGTATTAGCCACATTAAATACAGAAGTAGTTTGATTGGTATAAACACCCGATTTTACCCCATATTCGAGATAAAATTCTACTTTTTGATTAAATAGAATGCTGGCAGTAATCGTTTTATCCGTAGGACGCCCCAGAATAATACTCTTCGTTTGTGCCAAAGAAGCACTAACTACAAACATGGCAAACAAAAACAGCATGGCACTAGATAGCCTATGAATTTTCATACGAAACAAATAAATTAAAAGATTAAAGCTTATTTGTTTGCTTAGAAAGAATATCTACAAAATGGTTTAATTCTTCTTGATTATTTTATAAAATTTTCATTAATCGAACACTACTGATATTAGTAACACGACCTTATTAGTTAATAGTGTGCTTGCCTAAAATAGGTTAAGCCATCATCTTAGTACAAAAATATTAGCAAATAAATAATTCCACGTACTTATACCCTCTCAATTGCAATTAGATACTTACTTCACAAAAGATACTTGCACATTTTTAAAGCATAAAAATACCCTATTCACTACTGCTATCAATAGTAAATAGGGCTTCGGAAACCTACTTCAATTAGTCTCTCCTTGGCGGTGGTGGTGGCATTTGACCTCCTCCCATACTTCCTCCACCTTGATGCTTAAACGATTCTAATACTTTTGTATCAAAATGTTCTCTTTGCTCTTGGGTACACATAGCACGTACTTGGGCTAAATGCAACAAGGTTTTGTATTCATTTTCTCGAATCTTAGTCGCCAACAAATTTTCTTGTTGAGCCACATAAGCAGTGTCCATTTTACCCTGTTTTAAATAATCAAAAAGTGACCGTTTCAAGACCTGAATGCTATCTCGAATAGGCTCAACTTCTTCTAAATGAGCGTCTTTTAATTTCTCAAACTCTTGACGTTGTGTAGCACTAAAATCAACCATTTCAGCAATAGGTACTCTTCCTCCAGGAGGAAAATGTCCTTTCGGATGGCTAAGCCAAAGCCAGCCAAGTACACTTATATTCAACACGATAAGACTTACGATCACTAACCACAAAGCCTTTATTTTTTGTTTATCTTCCATTTCGTTAGCATGATGTTTTTACGAATAAGCTATTTTCGGCGAGAAAAATAGGCTAAAAATCAGTACTTTGATAAAATGAATAGGCATCCTTATCGGTATCTCCAGTCTTTTCAACACGAACAAGCGTCATTAAGTTGAGCAATACCAACACCAATAGCAAAGAATACGCATAGACTGGCTTAATGTCCCACCAAAAAACACGTTTTGGTTCTAACAACTCTCGTTCCATTCTTGCACGCAGTCGGGCGTAAAAAAACGGTTTGGGCATTGCTTGTTCTGTTCCTGCTAAGGAACTAAGTGTTTTCATTATTTCTTGTTCGATGTGTTCTGAATTTCTCATACTGCTTGTCGGTAGGTAGCCATTTGTCTTTCGACTTTTCACTACCTCTCGATTTATCTTTTCTTCTTAATTTCCTTGTAACATTTGTTCGTAATACGTCTTTAAATTTTTCCTCAAATTCGTTTTCGCTCTAAAAAGAAGCGATTCCACAGAAGACAAAGACAGTTGCATTACTTCGGCGATTTCTACATAAGGTAAAGCTTCGAGATGATGTAGGGTAAAGGCAACTTTTTGATTTTCGGGTAATGTATTGATAGCTTTGAAAAGTACAGCAGCCCTTTCCTTGTTTTCTAATTCGACACCCGGGTGGTCGAACGTCACAGAATGATGCACTACCTCGTTTTCTGCCCCAAACAAACTTGTAATAAATGCAAAACGCTTTGATGCCTTCTTTTTGCGTAAATGCTCTAAGGCCTTTGTAGTTGCTATACGATACAACCACGTAGCAATTTTGGCATCTCCTCTAAAAGAAGTAACAGACTGATATACTTCAATGAACACCTCCTGAGCCAAGTCTTCCGCCTCCTCTGGATGTTGAATAATCGCCAAAAGGGTATTGTAAACCCGTTTTTGATGGGTTTCTACAATCACCTTAAAAGCAGACTCGTCCCCTACCCTAAGTTGTGCCAAAAGCTCTACTTCATTCATTGTTAACGCCATACACCATCATTAAAAAATTACGACCCCGACCGACTCATTTTACCTTTACTTTTTCTCGCTTATGTTATTAGATGTAATTTGACAAAAAAACTTGCGATGATTACTGTTTTTTCTTTGAAAAAATAAGTTAACAACGTGGGGTAAACGGTTTTCAAACCGTCTATCTTAAGCGATACAAGAAGAACTTTACCTTGTAAATCTAAATTACTACTTTATAATTACAAGGTAAATCACTCTCCAAAGTCTCTTCATTAGGCATAAAAAATCCCCTAGTCGATGAAGATTAGGGGATTTTTTATCTATTTCGTAAGAAAGATTAATTAAAGAAATCTTTCATTTTTTCGAAAAACGATTTGTCACTTTTACTTGGCTTTGGAGCGAAGTTAGGAGAGTTACGTAGTTTCTCTAACATTTCAGTTTCCTCACGAGAAAGGGTTTTCGGAGTCCAGATATTTACGTGTAACAATTGGTCACCCGTACCATAACCATTCAACTCTTTAATTCCTTTTCCTTTTAAACGTAATATTTTCCCTGCCTGTGTTCCTGCTTCTACCGTAATACGAGCTTTACCCGTAATCGTTGGAACTTCTACGGTTGTACCCAAAGCAGCATCTGCAAAGTTTAGGTATAACTCATATACTACGTTGGTGCCATCACGGTGCAATACTTCATGTGGTTCTTCTTCAATCACAATCAATAAATCGCCCGAAACACCTCCACGTGGGGGCACGTTTCCTTTGCCTCCCATCGAAAGTTGCATTCCTTCAGCAACCCCAGCTGGGATTTTGATTGGAATCACTTCTTCTTCAAGTACACGTCCTTCACCGAAACAAACCTCACAACGAGTTTTAATCATTTTACCCTCGCCATTACACGTTGGACAAGTAGTCGTTGTCATCATTTGACCAAGCATAGTTTGTTGTACTCTTCGTACTTGACCAGCTCCACCACATGTCTGACAGTTTTGTACTTCCGTACCATTTTTAGCCCCTGTACCACTACAAGGTTTACACGTAACGTGGCGTTTTACTTTAATTTTTTTCTCCACGCCATTGGCAACTTCTTCCAAGTTTAATTTCAACTTGATACGAAGATCAGAGCCTTTACGCATACGACGGCCGCCACCACCTTGTTGCCCACCGAACATATTACCGAACGGACTGCTATCGCCAAAGATGTCGCCAAACTGGCTGAATATGTCATCCATATTCATACCACCGCCGCCATAGCCACCGCCGCCAGCAGCACCGCCCATACCTGAATGACCGAAGCGGTCATACTGAGCTTTTTTCTGAGCGTTTGACAATACTTCGTAAGCTTCAGCAGCCTCTTTAAACATTTCCTCCGCTTCTTTATCTCCAGGATTTTTATCGGGGTGATATTTAATCGCTAACTTACGATATGCCTTTTTTATTTCGTCTTCTGAAGCACTTTTACTTATGCCAAGTACTTCATAAAAATCTCTTTTTGCCATGATTTAAGCCACCTACCTCCACAAGGAGGTGTTATTTAAACCTCCTGCTTTTCAGGAGAAATTAACATGAATATGAATGTCCCTTTCTACCAGACGGGAATTAGTTTGCAACCACAACTTTCGCAAAACGTAATACTTTATCGTTTAAGAAGTATCCTTTTTCTACTTCGTCAAAAACTTTTCCCTTATCATCTTCTGTTGGTGCAGGGAACTGCGTAATTGCTTCGTGTAAATCAGCATTAAATACGGTTCCTTTGGCTTCCATAGCTTTTAAGCCTTTTGAAGCTAACGTATTATTCAGTTTTGTAAAAATCAAGTGGACACCTTCCGAAATTTCACCTTCTTGAGCATTCGCTACTGCACGTTCGATATCATCAACAACAGGAAGAATATCTTTAATTACTCCTGATGAAGCCGACTGCAACATATCCAATTTTTCTTTGGCAGTACGCTTACGGAAGTTATCAAAATCAGAATAAAGGCGAATGTATTTATCTTTCAATTCTGCCAATTCTAATTTCAGCTTATCGGTTTCGCTCAATTCTGGCACTTCCACCGTTGCTTCTTCTGTCAATGTTTCGTCAGTAGTGGCTGTCTGATTGTCAGTATTTTGTTGTAATTCTTGTTCTTCTACCTGTAATTCCTCTTTATTTTCCATGATGGGCGATTTTTTATTTCTTCTAAATAATATGTTCAAAAGCTTTGCCATTCGTTTTTTTCTGCCAAGATGACAGTGTTTTTGTACAAAGTTACAGCTTTTACTAAGCCCTACAAAAACAAAAATGGTTCTCCCAGTAGGAGAACCATTTTGACCTATCTCTAAACCACTTGTTAATCTCTTTTAGAATGCCTTATTAGGCTTTTTATTACCGATACAAGAGCTATAAAAAATGCTATAATACTTTTTTCAAAAAGTTATATACGGCCTTTTTATTCCTCAAGAAGTTTCGTTCCGTTTGGTCGAAAGCAACTTGTTGTCGCTGATGAATCAGTTCCATTTGCTCGTCAAAAAGGAATTTTTCTCCTTTGGCATACTCGGCAAACACTTTTTCTTGATTGATAATACCCAATGCTAAGTGGTACAACTGATCTTTTAACTCTTGAGTCGTCTGCTTTAACTGTGCCACCTCTTCTAAGAGGCTAGCATCGGTATTCTTGTCTGATACTTCTTCTAGTAACTTTTTAAAGTAATCGGCCTCCTCGGCATAAAACATGAGGGATTCTCCCCATTTTATATTTTCGTGATGGCAAACCTCAAACTTAAACACATCTGGATTCGTTTTCATATCTATTGTTGGCGGTTAATGATATTGCTACCGTAAGATTCAGATGAATAGATGATGTTAGGTACTTGATTACGACTCATTTTTAACTGTAAATTTGCATTTGAAATTATTGGCTAAACACGAGTAAAGTGCTTTTTTATTTGCTAAGAAACGTTGTTCAAAATCATGATAACGTTCTCTCAATGCAAAGTGTTGCTCGTAAATTTCATCCCCAAAAAGAAAGTCAACTCCTTTTGCATCATCACAATATCCTATTTCCTCTTTCTGAATTAATTCTTTTAACGTTGCTATTTCTTCCTCAAACATACTGACCCCTCGTTCTGAGACAAACATACAATTGGCCATTTCATAACGCTTGTTATCTTGTTGGATTTGCTTAATTAAACCCCACAAATAGACATTTTCGTCTTCATAAAAATCCAAGGACTGTACCCAACGTTGATTTTCACGGTGATATACTTCGTATTTAAAGGAATTGTCACTTTTGTATAGTTGCTGTTCCATAACCTTATGTCACTTGTTTATTGCTTGTTTGACACTTCAAAATTCGGCATTGTTTCTTAGTTTTATCCTTACATAAGTCATACCTTAGTATAATTATCATCAGTAAAAAAGATGATGCTTTTTTAAAATTTTGCAGATGAGTTAGCCATCAAAAGAATAAAGCAAGATGTGTCTTATACAAGAAGTGTTTTATCTTTATGCTTTATTACCTAAATTCTCGTGTTCAATGATAAAAGATTCAATCAAGACAAGCGACAGTATATTCGAAGCCCTTTTTATGGAATCGGCAATTGGCATTGTAATGGTAGATCAAGAGGGAATTATTGTCGCCTCTAACCGATACGCCAATGCTCTTTTTGGTTATGATGTAGACGAGCTTATTGGTCAAACAATAGAACTCCTTGTACCAAGTAATATCGAACACAAACATAAAGGGTATGTGCACGGCTATATGGCCAAACCACAAGTTCGCCCTATGGGTATTGGACTTGATTTAAAAGGACGTCGAAAGGATAATAGTTTGTTTTCGGTAGAAGTAAGTTTGAGTCATTTTGAACAAAATGGGCAATCGTACATCATTTCATTTATCAATGATGTTACAGCCAAGAAGAAATCTGATTTAGAACTCATCCTAAAGAACGAAGAAATTAAAAAGCTAAACGAAAACCTTGAGAAAGAAGTACTTAATCGTACCAATGCTCTCGTTGAAACGCTTAACGATTTAGAAGAGAAAAAAAGAGCCTTAGAATTGTCGTTAAAAAAAGAGAAAGAGCTGGGCGAATTAAAATCTCGTTTTGTCTCAATGGCATCTCACGAGTTTAGAACCCCTCTGACCTCTATTTTATCCTCTGCTTCTCTCATTGAGAAATACCCCAAAGAAGACGAACAGGAAAAACGAATTCGTCACCTTCAACGCATCAAAACTTCGGTAGGCTATTTGACGGATATTCTGGAAGAATTTTTATCCGTAGGAAAGTTAGAAGAAGGCAAAATTGCGGCAAGTCTCTGCTGGTTTAATCTCCCAGAACTTGTTCAAGAATGTTTAACCGACTTGAGTAGTATGGTCAAAAAAGGACAACACTTGTCTTATGAACATCAAGGGGGAGATGATGTTTATTTAGACAAATCACTGATTCGCAAAATCATTTTCAATCTGTGTTCCAATGCTATCAAGTTTTCTAATGAAGGCGATTGCATTACCATTAATTCAGAAAGAAGCAGTGAATTTCTTCGCATCTGTGTAAAAGATGAAGGAATTGGTATTAGTGCCGAAGATCAAAAACACCTATTCGATCGTTTTTTCCGTGGAGCAAACGTAACGAATATCCAAGGTACAGGCCTAGGCTTACACATTGTTGCTCGTTACACAGAGTTACTACATGGTAAAGTCGCTATTGAAAGTCAACTCAATCAAGGAACTACCATTTCAGCCACCTTCCCTGTTTAACATCAACACGAATTAGTACCCAACAAAAACATATATTTACCCCAACCAACACCAGCAATGAAAACGATATTACTGATAGAAGATAGCGACGATATTAGAGAAACAACCGCCGAAATTCTCGAACTCGCCAATTACAAAGTTTTTACGGCATCCGATGGAAAAAAAGGGGTAGAACAGGCCCTTCAATCTCGTCCAGATTTGGTCATTTGTGATATTATGATGCCCATTTTGGACGGATATGGCGTATTACATATCTTCAACCAAAACCCTGATTTACAAGGAATTCCATTCATTTTTCTTACCGCTAAAACAGAACGTAGCGACTTTAGGAAAGGGATGGAAATGGGAGCTGATGACTATATCACGAAACCATTTCATGAAATTGAACTCTTGAATGCCATCGAAAGCCGTTTTAAACGCATCGATGCCATGAAGGAAGCGTATAAAATTACGACTAACGACCTAGATAACCTTTATACGGAAGCTCAACAACATAAAGATTTACAATCGTTATCGAAGGACAGAAAGGTATCGCACTTTAAGAAAAAACATATTATTTATGCAGAAGGGGACGAGCCCATTAAGTTTTACTTCCTCAAATCAGGAAAAGTAAAAACCTATCGAGCCAACCGAGATGGAAAAGAATTTATTACAGGCCTCTACAACGAAGGCGACTTTTTTGGCCATATTGCTCTCATTGAACATACCGACTATCAAGAAAGTGCCGAGACCTTAGAAGATGCTGAGGTGATAGGAATTCCGAAACATGACTTTCTGGAGTTATTCACAAAGAATCAAGAAGTGGCCAACAAGCTTATTAAGTTACTAGCGAATAGTATTGCTGAAAAAGAACAATACTTATTGGGAATGGCGTATAATTCCTTACGTAAAAGAGTGGCGGATGCTTTGTTATTATTACAGAAAAAATACAAGCAAGAACAAGTAGGACATTTTGCTATGAAAATTTCTCGTGACGATTTGGCTTCTATTGTAGGAACAGCGACAGAGTCTTTAATTCGTACATTAAGCGAATTCAAAGCAGATAAACTCATTGAAATTAGCGGTAGTGAAATCAGTATTATCGACGAAAAACGCTTAACCAATCTTAAAAACTAGCTATTGTCGGCGATAACTGACGATAAAAGCAAAACTAAGACGGAGTTGCACAAAAGATAATTGTCTTTGTGTAACTCCGTTTATGCTTTGTAAAACTTAGTAGAACCCTATTTTGACAAGACCTTCGAGCTAGTCTTATGGATATGCCCACCTAGTACCTTTTTCCATTTAAGTATCACCTCATTACAAAAAAGCCTCCTTATTAATGGGCTCAAATAAGGCAATATTATTTTTAATATACTCTACCGTGAAATCGCCCACATGTCTCCAATGCTCTTTTCCATTAATAACAGCCAAGATAGTAGGCGTATACTCAATAGAAAAGGTTTTAGCCACCTCTGGATTTTCCTGTACATTTACCGTAATAAAACTGGCAATTAATGGATTTTCTATTCGCAACTGATCAAATGTTGCCACACTGTCTTGACGTGTATCTCGGTAAAAAAACATCAAAACGGGTTTGTCTTTATTCTTCATGGTCGTAGCGATTTTCCTTGAAACTTGATGTTTGTAAAATTGCAGTATCCTGCTTAGTAATTTTATGACTCCATCAATCAAGAGGAATGATTTTTATCAGCAATTCTTCTTTTTAGGTAATTCGTTATCTCGCAATTATCTACAAAAATTACCATCGCTATCAAAACTGATTTTTATCATCAATTCTACCAACGCTTGTTATACCTAATTTCCTGATAATGAACCAACTTTAAACTGTCAACCAAACACAAATGACCATGAAAACGATATTACTTCCCACAGACTTTAGTACTACTTCTAAACACGCTGCGGATTTTGCCATTACGCTTGCAGACTTGCTTCAAGCACAGATTTTGGTCATCCATGCGTATATGCCTCCTATTACGACAGCGGAGTATGTAGTTCCGTTGCCAGAACAAGGGTTCATGCAAGAATACTTTAAAGTAGAAGAAGATATGCTTACAACTTTTACAAAAGAGCTAACAGAACGTTATGAGGATGCTAGTAAGCCTTATGCAAAGGTTCAAAGTAAGTTTATGGTAGGTACAGTAAGTGATTGTGTACAAGAGCTTGAAGAAGAGATGAGTATAGAGTTCGTAGTGATGGGTACGGTTGGAGCAAGTAATGCCTGGGAGCGTTTCTGGGGCACAAATACACTGAGTGTGGTAAAACATATTAAAACGCCTATTTGGATTATTCCAAAAGCAACCAAACTCCATGCGATTGAACACTTGATTTATACTGCCGATTTAGAAGGAGATGAAATTGGTGCCGTGAAAAAAGTACTAGATATTGCCACTGTTTTAGGGGCAACAGAAACCAAAGTACTGCATATTAAAGAAAACTTAGAACCAGAGATTTTCTCTACCAAAGAGATGATTCACTTATTAGAAGATGAATTTGAAGGGCAACCTGTTAGCTTCACGAATCTCTATCGGGATGATACCATTGCGGGATTAGACACCTACATCCATCATCATCAACCCGATGCAGTCGTTATTGCTCGCCGTGACAAAGGCTTGCTAGAGCGTCTTTTCCATACGAGTGTATTAGCTCACTTAGCCGTAACAAGTAAAATTCCAGTGCTTGTTTTACAAAAAGACTAAGAGGTCACAATTTGCCTCTTACATCACTACGAACTAACCTTACAATTAGTTATATTTCAATATCAGCTAGCAAGCCTACTCTGGGCTTGCTAGCTTTATTTTAGGGGCTTATTCAAACTTAATCAAGGTAGCTGTATTGCCATCAAAAGTAGCGTAATGATTACTTTCTTCGTTATCATAACACCATTGCCCTAGATTCAAATAACGGCTATTCTCTGCCACTTTTAAGTCCAAGAGTAAGTGACGATGCCCAAAAATATAATAATCGTGGTGTAGCTCTTGCTCAACTTCTCTAGAATGATTTAATAACCACTCATTTTCGCCACGAGGTTGTAGTTCTCTACGAATACGCTTTTCATCTTTTCTACTCCCCGACCACCAATTAGCTAGAGCAATCCCTACGTGTGGATGTACCCAACTGTAAGCCCATTGACAAACTTTATTTTCAAAAATCCGTTTTAAGGCTTTATACCCATAATCTCCTGGCCCCAGTCCATCACCATGAGCCACATAAAAACTCGTTGACGTAGCTCCCGATTGCACAACATATTGTTGTGGGTCACGAAATACCCGAATTCCCATTTCTTTCGTAAAGTAGTCAAAAATCCAAATATCATGATTTCCTGTAAATAAGATAATCTCAATACCTGCATCCGAAAGTTCGGCTAGTTTTCCCTGCAATCGGATAAATCCTTTTGGAATGGCGTTGTGGTATTCAAACCAAAAATCGAAGATATCCCCTACCAAAAAAATCACCTGGGCATCGTGTTTAATACAATCGAGCCAAGCAACTACCCGTCTTTCTCTTGCCAAACTAGTAGCAGGATCAGGATAACCCAAATGAAAATCAGAAGCAAAGTATATTTTTTTGTGAGCTTGCAAGTCAATCCTTGTCATTACTTTAAAGAAGCGATTATGTGAGCCAAAGGCATTTGAATGTATAAGATACTGCGAAGATACAACTTATCTACACAAATCACCACAAACAAAAATCCCTCTCTCGATTACTCAAGAGAGGGATTTACTAGAATTGATTCTTTATGAATTTTCTTCTGGAGATTGTACCACCGATTCAACAACCTCTGCATCTGTTTCTACCACAGGAGCAGCTGGTTTTCCATTGGGGCCATGCTGAATATTATCCATAAATTTCTTATACTCTGTAACCGATTCAAAAGGACGTTCACCTAATAGACGAACCAAATCACTTTGGAATAATACCTCTTTCTGTAGCAATTGTTGAGCAACTGCTTCTAGAGCGTCTTTCTTTTCAGTTAATAATTCTTTTGTTCTTACATAAGCTTCTGCGATTAACTTACGTACCTCGTCATCAATTTCCTTGGCTGTTTGTTCTGAGTATGGCTTATTGAAGTTATATTCAGAACCTTTAGAATCATAGAAGGAAATATTCCCTAACTTATCATTCATACCATACATGGTAACCATTCCATAAGCTAATTTCGTAATACGTTCTAAGTCAGACAAAGCACCTGTTGAGATTTTACCAAACACTAAATCTTCTGCTGCACGACCACCAAGGGTAACACACATTTCGTCGATTAATTGTTCTGTACGGTGTAAATATTGTTCTTTAGGTAAATACTGAGCATAACCTAAAGCCGCTACTCCACGAGGTACAATCGTTACTTTCACCAACGGTTCAGCGTGTTCTAAGAACCAACCTGCTACTGCATGACCAGCTTCGTGATAAGCAACAATTTTCTTTTCTTCTGGAGAAATCAACTTGTTTTTCTTTTCCAAACCACCGATTACTCTATCCATTGCCTCTTGGAAATCTTTCATATCCACCGCAGTTTTTCCACGACGAGCCGCAATTAAAGCTGCTTCGTTACAAACGTTGGCGATTTCGGCACCCGCAAAACCTGGTGTCTGAGCCGAAAGTTCTTTTGGATCAACATCTGGCGATAATTTTAAAGGCCCTAAGTGTACTTTAAAAATTGCCTCACGACCAATAATATCAGGTTTATCCACTGAAATTTGTCTATCGAAACGACCTGGACGTAACAAAGCAGGGTCTAACACATCAGGACGGTTAGTTGCTGCCATGATGATAATTCCTGAATCAGACGCAAATCCATCCATTTCTACCAAGAGAGAGTTCAAGGTATTTTCACGCTCATCGTTACCACCTGGCATTGCACCACGGCCACGAGAACGACCCACAGCATCAATCTCATCAATGAAGATAATACATGGAGCTTTTTCTTTAGCTTGCTTAAACAAGTCACGTACACGAGCTGCCCCTACCCCTACAAACATCTCTACAAAGTCAGAACCTGACAAAGAGAAGAAAGGAACACCAGCTTCACCCGCCACGGCTTTCGCCAACAAGGTTTTACCTGTTCCTGGAGGGCCTACTAATAACGCACCTTTAGGGATTTTACCTCCTAGGTCAGTGAATTTCTTAGGGAACTTCAAGAACTCAACGATTTCTTCGATTTCCTCTTTAGCCTCATCTAAACCAGCTACATCATTGAATGTGATTTTCACTTTCGCTTCTCCATCAAATAGAGTTGCTTTAGAACGACCAATGTTGAAGATTTGTCCGCCAGGACCACCTGCTCCTCCCATACGGAAGAACATAAAGTAGATAGCAACGAACATCAAGATTAGTAATCCAGGACCAACTAAGAAGAAATCAAGCGGGCTATTTTTCTCTTCAGAAGTAGCATGAATACGTTGTTCTCTAGGCGTATTTTTTTGCAAATCGTTCAATTCTTGTTCAAATGAGAACGATGAATTGATAGGCATCTCAAAATGAGGGCCACCCATTTGTAACAAAAGTTGTCCTTGTTGATCGGTAAATAAATTTTTGTAGTGCTGAAGTCCCTTCTTGTTAAGCGTCACTTCTACAAAGTCCTTATTTTTGATAATCGTTAACTTATCAACTTCTTGGTTCAAAACCATTTGTTCAAACATTGTTGGACTTAGTGGTTTTGATTCCTTCGTTTTGCTAAGGAAGTACATTCCTACCAAAGCAATAATTAAGGCAACAACAATCCATCCCTGAAAGCCACCGCCACTGTTGATTGTTGGACGACGAGAAGGCTTAGGAACATTTTGCTGCTTGTTGTCACCGCTGTTATTTTCTGCCATTGTTTTTGATATTATTCTTTTATTCAGGTTACTGAGCTAGGGCGATTGCCACACACTGTCCATTATTACTGATTCAACATATTGAGTACCTAGTTTGTTTCTTAAATGATGAGTTCTTGAAAAAAGGTAAAATACGCTTATCAAAGGCACTTTATTATGTTAAACGGTAGCTTCATCATAGTAGGTAAACTCGGCATCTCCCCATAAATCTTCTAATTTATAGAATTCACGACGATCTTTCTTGAATACGTGTACTACCACATCATAGTAATCTAGCAAAATCCACTCACGGTTTGCTTTTCCTTCCGTACTTTTAGGATGTAAACGAGTTGCTTCCCATACTTCTTTATCTACTGAATCTCCAATTGCGTCAATCTGAGTATCTGAAGTACCAGAACATACCACAAAAAAGTCTGCAAACGCATTCTTTACATTTCTCAAATCCATCACCACTACATCTAATGCCTTTCTTTCTTGCATTCCCTTCACTACTAATCCTGCTAGTTCTTCCGAACTTATTTCTTTCACTTCTGCCATGCTATTTTATTGCTTGTTATTATTTATTACTTATGCGTACTATATTTGTGGCGGTGTATTGTTGTCTCGAAATATAGGATTTTCTAAAACGCTACGCATAACTTAGTTTAAAAACCTAAAATTACAAAAATACCTTGTACAAAATTCAACCCAAGACGTTATTTACGGGGAAAAATGTTAAATATCTGTCAACTTGTCATTCTACTAACGATATTGCCGTAGAAATGATTCAATCTGAAGCCGTTTCTGAAGGGACTGTCGTAATAACTGACAACCAAACAGCAGGAAGAGGGCAACGTGGAAACACATGGTTAGCTTCTGAAAAACAAAACCTCACTTTTTCCCTCATCTGGAAGCCTACCTTCTTAAAAGCTAGTCAACAATTTCAACTAAATATCGCTATTTCTCTAGGTGTATTTGATTTTCTAAGAACGTATATCGACGAGGGCTTGGCTGTAAAATGGTCTAATGACCTTTATTTTAGAAATCAGAAAATGGGAGGAATTCTCATTGAAAATACCCTTCAAGGCTATACAATCGAATACAGCATCATAGGTATAGGACTGAATATCAATCAAGTAGAATTCCCACTTCCCACAGCAACCTCCTTACGTAAGGTAACAGGGAATCCTCAACAATATGATTTATCGGATTGTCTGAGTAAGCTCATGGAACACCTAGAGCACAATTATCTCTTACTCAAAGAGGGATATTACGACACTCTTAAAGCTCGCTATTTAACCCACCTTTTTCGCTATCAAGAGTGGCATGAGTACCGCATTGAAAGCCAGATTTATACAGGACAAATTTTGGGTATTGACGAGCATGGACGGCTTGCTCTAGAAACTTCTGAGGGATTAAATTATTATGGTTTCAAAGAGGTAGAATTCATCATTTAAGAATGCAATGATGATATATATCATCAGTAAAAAAGAGGTTGTATAAAAAGTATAAAGTTGCAGAGCGACCATCGCTGAGCTGAAGGTTTTAAGTAGTTACATTCCTTCGTAAAAGAAAAACAAATAGATATTATCTGTTGTAAGCTACTTTAACCTTTGACATTAACCTTTTTACACACCTCTTCTTTTATCAAATTATACTCAATATTTTATGACCCTCTTAATGCCCGCCAGTCATTGGCATAACATCTTCATCTGTAATTTTACTCGTCTTTATTAACATCGTTGCTCCTGCAGCAATCAATAAAAAGAGCCCCGCAAAAGTAATAGCAGTACCTGAATCATTTTGTAAAAAATGTTCTAAAATATAGCCAAAAGTCAAATTTTGGATAATCATCGGAATCACAATCATCATGTTGATTATACCCATATATACCCCATAACGCTCCTTTGGAATTGCAGAAACGACCATCAAGTAGGGAATTCCCATCATACTCGCCCAAGCAATTCCAAAACCTGTCATGGGGGCAAACAGGAGATATTTATTTTCAATATGTGGAAAAGCTAACAAACCAGCACCAGCCATTAATAGACAGATTACGTGCACCAATTTAGGACTCGTTTTCTTTGCTAACCACACCAATCCAAACGCCGACAAAAACGTAGCAATGTTATACCAACCGTTCACGAGACCTGTCCAGCCCACAGCTTCTTGATACAACGCTGGGTTATCCGATGGAGTTGTTTTCCAGACAGACGCCGCAATACTTTTAGAAGCATTTTGCCAATAACAAAATAGGGCATACCACTGAAATAAATAGACCAAGGCCAACTGCCACATGACTTTAGGCATATCTTTTATCGCTTCGGCAATTTCTAAAATCGGATCAAATAGTCCCCTCGGGTTTGCCTTCATAAATGCTAATTCTTCTGGACTAGGTGGAATCTCGGAGGTTCGAGACATCGACCACCAAACAGAGGTAATAGAACAAACAGACCCTAGGAAAAACGACCCAAATACCCAATATGGAATTTGCCCGTAAGAACCTGTAATTGTTTTTTGAAAAACAAATAACGAAACGTTAGCTAAAGTAATCCCCAGACCTGTAAAGAAGCTTTGCGTCAGAAAGCCTGTTGCTTGCTGATCTTCAGGAAGTTTATCAGCAATAAAGGCACGATAAGGTTCCATCGCCGTATTATTTCCAGCATCTAAAATCCAAAGTAAACCTGCTGCCATCCACAACGAGCTGCTAAAAGGATAAATAAACAAGGTGATACTACATAATAAAGCACCAATAAAGAAAAAAGGCTTCCTCCTACCCCATCTAGGATGCCATGTTTTATCACTCAATGCACCAATTAAGGGTTGAATGAGTAGGCCTGTCATAGGGCCTGCTAAATTTAACAGAGGAATTTCATCTGGACTGGCACCCAAAAAGTCGTAAATTGGATTTACAGCACTTTGTTGTAATCCAAAGCTATATTGAATACCAAAAAAACCCACATTCATATTAATGATTTGTGAGAATGATAAAGAAGATTTTAGGGATTTCATAAAAATGGTTAATTTGTGGAAACTGAAAACAATATTAAACAATATATTATCTTTATTAAAGAAACATTTTAAATTATTTAAGGCAAAAGCCAAATAATATGCTATTAATCGCCATTCTATTCAACTTATTGAGTTTTTCCAATTCAAATTATAAGGACTCTTCTTTAACGGTAAAAAAAATTATCATTGATGGTAATTACCGTACTAAAGAAGGGATTATAAGACGTGAGCTTGATTTTAAGGAAGGGGATACATTGCAGGCAAGCTCCTTGAAGAAACGTTTAGAAATTAATCGTCGTAAGATTTTCAATACCAGTTTATTCAATTTTGTAGAAATTAAGCATCAAGAAGATAGTAGCTCCCATAAGGTATCCATTACCATCCAAGTGCAAGAACAGTGGTATATTTTTGGCTATCCTGTGATGGACATTGCTGACCGTAACTTTTCTGACTGGTGGCAACGAGGGCATAGTTTTGACCGTATCAATTATGGGCTCAACATCATTCATAGCAATGTTCGAGGTAGAGCAGAACGTTTGTCCTTATTGTTTGTTTCTGGCTTTACGCAACGTTTGGGACTCTCCTACCGCTTCCCTTATATTGATAAAGCAAAAAAGACAGGACTCGGTATTAATATTGGATATAATACCAACAATACACTGGCTTACACGACCAAAAACGATAATCTTGTTTATCTAAAAACAGAAGGAATTCTACGAGAGCGATTCTCGGCTGCTATTTCGGTACGCAAACGTTATAAGTTTTATGACTTCCACACAGCAGAACTAACCTATAATGTCAATCGCATTGCTGATACAGTGGCCAAACTGAATCCTCGTTATTTTAGCGAGGGTCAAACAGATCAAAAATATGCCATGATTAGTTATGGATTCAATTATGATATGCGAGACAACGTGGTATATCCGCTCCGAGGCAAACGCTACGAACTCGGTTTGGCCAAACTAGGTTTGTTACCCAGTGATAATATTCAAGAATTGGATATTGCACTGGCTTATTCTCGTTATTTTCAGTTAAACAAAAAAATATTTGCTAGTATTCAATTTAAGGGGAAAGCCGCCATTACAACAGGGAATCAACCTTTTTACAATGTGCGAGGGCTAGGGTACGGAAATGACTTAGTACGAGGCTATGAATTATATGTTATCGACGGGCATAGTTTCAGCTTAACTAAAGCAAATATACGTTATAAATTACTGGATAGAAATATCATTCTTCCTCTCATTAAAGTAAAACAATTCAACAAGATTCCTTTTCAGGTTTATCCTAATGCTTTTTTTGATACAGGGTATGTTTGGAACAGAATGCCTCAGCAAAACAGTAGTCTTTTAGCCAATCAATTATTGGTTGGAGGTGGAGTTGGCTTAGATTTCATCAGCTACTACAATATGGTGATGAAGCTAAATTACTCTCTCAATTCAAAACAAGAATCTGGCGTTTATTTCTCCCTTACACGAGAGTTTTAAAAGATGTTACCATTATAAAAGACGAAAGGAGATGTTAAAAACATCTCCCTGTGCAAATTAATAGTTCTACACCTATTATCGTTTGTCGCTATTGCGACTATATTGTTGGAATTAAACCAGAAGATGTGCCGCCAATACCACACAGAGAAGGTAAACCTTGGAAAACAATATGTGGCATAACAGGCCAACCTGGTCGTAGATGCACTCAATATGAAAGGGAATATACCCCAGACGGATTGATTGAATTTATGACTAAAATTTGCGAGAAAATTAATGAAAGACTTTAACCCCCATGATGCGATTGACTTCATATTTAAAAATGCGCCTGTTTACGCCAAAGCCAAGGGGCAATTATCG
>JALRIJ010000089.1:1382-11915 GCA_023255485.1 Flectobacillus sp. | reverse complement strand
ATACTTCTGCAAATCGATAGCGGATAAACCAAACTTCACTTTGTACTCCACGTTGCCCAGAGCCTGTTACGGGGTCTAAGTATTTGCGTAAGTAAAAACCCGACTGAGCAGTAAATTCAAAACCATCAATAGGGCCATCGAAACCTACTACTTGTTCACGGGTTGTTTTTCCTGGCAAAATCTTTTGAGCTCCACGGTCGTCACCACTAATAATACTGCCATCCGCCAATTGATAACCAGCCCAAATATCGACGGTTCTTCCTTTAAACTTTGTTCCTGGCAACATCACTGTGCCTCCTAGACGAGCATCTCTATTGGCAAAAATATCGCTTACGTTGTCGTAATACACATAATTACCCGTGGCATCTGTAGTAGCAAGCGGAGCGAAGGTATTATCCAATTTTTCAAAAGACTGAACAAAGTTTAAAGAAGGGTTAATACGTCCACCTTCTTCTTCTTCAGCACCATAACGAGGTTGATTCGCAATGGTAAAGCCATGAACCTTACCACTTTGAAGTTTGAAATCCTCTACAAAAATGGCTTCTGGGTTATTGGATTTATCATAGAAAAGGCTGGCAAAGTTTTCAGACAAATCGGGCTTTTTATTGTAAAGTGCATAAGCTCCTGCCTTGCCATCAATGAGTTCTTTCGCTGCACTTAACGCTTTGGTATAATAACCCGTTGCCATGGATGCAGGAATACCTACTTCACCACCTTGTAAGCTAACTAAGGGAGTGCTTGCTCCGTACTTGGCAATCGAACCTGCATATAAAGCCGCACGTGCTTGCATAGCCAATACAGCCCCAGTTGTTGCTCTTGATTTCTCAGCCGTACTGCTTGGCAATTGAGCTTTGATTTCGTCGGCTTCTTTCAAAATAAAATCATACACTTCTGATTCTTTGGCTCTTGGCATTCGTAGATAGCTCGGATCGCCACTAAAATCATAGGTCAACGGTTCCAAAATTAAAGGAACACCGCCCATACGTTTTACCATTTCAAAATAATAAGAGGCACGTAAGAAACGAGCTTCTGCCAAAAACCGAGCTTTTACGGCAGCATCTAACTGCGTAGCTGCCGTACATTTTTGAATGAACAAATTGATGTCACGGATATAGCCATAGTCCCAAATACCCCATGAGCCATAATCGTAACCATTATTTTGAAAGTTGCCATATTGTCCTGCTTCAGACCAAAAAGCTTCATTAAAATCTGAGGTACTTGTCCAGTTTTTAAGTGTTGAGTAATCGTTATAACGGTTGTATAAATCGCCCAAAAGGGAGAGTACTTGGTCTGAATTACTCCATGTGACATCGCTGGTCAAAATGTTGGTGGGCTTTCTGTCCAAAAATTGGTCATCGTCACATCCGCCACAAATGGCCAATAATGCTAGTAAGTTTATGAATAAAATCTTTTTCATTGCCAATTATGTTTAACTATTAAAATGAAAGATTGACACCAATATTTACATACTTATTCTGCGGATATTGTAAGCCGTTATCATCGGCGATTTCTGGGTCAACGCCAAATTCTTTCATGTTATCGATTGAAAATAAGTTATAGCCATTTATATAGACTCTTGCTTTTTGAATTTTCATTTTATCCAAAAAGCTTTTCGGTAGTGAGTAGGCTAACTCTAAGGTACGAGCACGTAAATAGTGAACATTGTGTAGCCAGAAAGTAGAATTTCGGTTGACATTGCTATGGCTACCATCGTTGTAACGGAAGGCTGGGAAGCGTCCCGGAACCCATGCACTGTTAATATCAAAAGCGTCCGTTCTATGCCATCTATCTGTTAGCAAGGCATTGAGAGCTCCTTCGTTTTGATAGGGTTTTCGTTGTTCCCAGTTTTGGTTCCAAGAGTACATTCCCCCGCCAGAGAAGTCTGCTGTGAGGGTAAAGCCTTTCCAGCCTAGCATAAAGTTTAAACCAAAGTTAATACTTGGTTGCCCTGAAGTTGTATAGCCGATAGGTCGTTGGTCGTAACCATCTATTTTTCCATCTCCATTCACATCCTTATAAATTAAATCGCCAGGTAATAAGGTCTTGTTGCCTTGTCCGTCGATATTGACAGGATAGCTATTGATTTCATCCATCGAAGAGAACTGTCCGATGGTTTCGTATCCCCAGAAAATATTAGAATAACGTCCTTCTGATGAACTACGGTAATAATCCCATGAATTATTGAAAATGGGTTTATAAGACGAAATAAATTGGCTACGAGCATAAGACATATTTCCCCCGATGGAATAGGTAAAGTCGCCCGCTTTGTTGTTGTAAGCCAACGAGAATTCGCCTCCGAATTGGGCATCGCTATTAACATTTTCATCAGGTAAGCCATAACCTAATTCGCTCGGAACGAGTAAGTCATACTTGCGTCCTCTTAGTCCAGTTCTCAAACGGTAGAAATAGTCAACGCTACCTGTTAGTTTGGTACCTAACAAAGAGAAGTCTGCACCGATGTCTGTAATCTTACTTTTAAACCAAGAAATATTCGTAATCACTTGTCCTTTATCTCTTGAAGTAACTACAGGTGTACCACTCAAAATAACATTACCAACATTGTAATTATAGCCAGGGAGGTAATCGTAAGCACCAATACCAATATCGTCGTCACCCAAAATACCATAAGAACCTCTGATTTTTAGGTCATCCAGAATGCTTTTGTCACCCAAAAATTTCTTTATAAATGGTTCTTCTGTAAGTCTCCATCCTACAGAAGCCGACGGGAAAATCCCTACTCGTTTGTCTGGAGCAAACTTCCACGAAGCGTCTCTTCTTGCTGATACTTCTACATAATAGCGGTTAGCAAAGCTATAATTGAACTTACCGATATAGCCTATACGTGCTTCTTGGTTATCCGAATCGTTGTAGGTATCTACTGTTGGAAAGTACATTAACGGTAACACATTGGTTTTAGGTACGGCATGTACCCATTGATCTTGAATACGTTGCTCTTGACGTTCTGCTACGAAAACAGCTCCGACGGTATGTTGCCCAAAAGTATTATCATAGTTCAATTGTCCCTGATAAATGTTACGCATAACCTTGGTCGTTCCACGCTCTCGCCAAGGGTTGGTACTTCCTCCTGTTACGGCGTAGGTATCACTCGAGGGGTTGTACGTATAAGCCTGGTAGGTATATTCATGTCCATTCATCACTTTGTCGGCAATGTAGTAAGAATAACGTCCCTTAGCAACTAAGCCCTTCACACCAGGTACTTGATATTCAGCCGTGAAATTTGACTGCAACACTCGCCAGTTTTCGGTCCAGTAACCACCTAGTTTTTTGTTGTTATAAGCCCAGTTAGTTTCGTTGTGCTTAATATCGTTTAGATACAATGGGTTATCATTGGCATAAGGACGTTCAAAAGGACGGTTTCTCAAAATTGCAAAACGAGGCAACCAGTAGTCATCTCCTCCAGGTACTCCTGGTTGGTCACGGGTTTCGATACGTCCGTTGATTTGTACCCCTACTTTTAAGTTCGATGAAATTTTGGCATCAATATTACTTTGAATATTGCTTCGTTCAAAGGTAAACTCTCGCCCTAAAACAGAGCTTTGAGCCAAGCGAGTAGCAGAAATATAGTAATTGATTTTGTCTGAACCTCCTGAGGTATTGATGTTTAGGGAGGTTAAAGGGGCATTGCCTTGAATGATGAAGTCTTTCCAGTTAAAGGTCTGGTAACCAGACTCTGTGCCTATTCGGTACTTTTCCAATTCCGCAGGAGTCATCGCTGTTCTACCGAATTGGTTAATTTCTGCATCTACTTTGCCTAATTGCCACTGATAAGAGTCGTTGACTACATTGGGGAATCTAGACCAGTTTTGCCAGCCCGTATAGGCATCTACATTAACGGTGTTTTTACTGCCTGCTTTCCCTTTTTTAGTCGTTACAACCACCACCCCATTGGCTGCTCTGACCCCATAAATAGCAGCGGAAGCATCTTTTAACACCGTAATACTTTCGATATCATTGGGGGCAATGTTGTTAAATTGTCCTGCATCTTGTTGAATCCCATCAATCACATATAAGGGATTTCCCATATTACGGATTTGGATATTGGCACTCGCTCCAGGACGGCCATCGGGCATTCTGAAGGTTACCCCAGGGATTTTTCCCGCCAAACCCGAACTTACGGTAGAACCACCATGGACTTTTTCTAAGTCTTTACTGGTTACAACCGCAATAGCACCTGTCAAGGACTCTTTCTTTTGGGAACTATATCCCACAACAACAACTTCTTCTAAGCCTTTGCTATCGGGTAGCAGTTGTACATGAATCACCGAGCGATTATTGACCGTAATAGTTTGGCTTAGATAACCCACTGAAGAAAAGACCAACGCCTCATTGCCATTGACTAAGTTGAGGGTATAATTTCCTTCTCCATTGGTGGACGTACCTTTTCTTGATGCTCCTTTCACCGTTACACTAGCCCCCGCCAAAGGCGAACCATTTTCATCGGTGACCTTTCCTGTTACTGTAAAATCTAGGATTACTCGCTTGCTGGAATTATTATGGGAGGTGAGCGATTGACCCAAAGGTTGGCTCGCCCAAGAAACATTCAGCAAGAAGCAAGCACAAAAAAGTTGGCCCAATGATATTTTCATACATTGGAATAGTAAAATTCTCAATTGTTTCATACTTTTGATTGTTTTGATCGTAATGACTAAATTTTCGAGCAAAAGAAGTCCCCTGCCACTTTTTGTCAGGAAAGTGGCATATTGATTTTAAGCCAATGATGGAGCAAACATCGTTGGCTTTTTCTTTTTGCTATAAGGTTTAATGAATTACTGGAGTACTTATGTTTTCATGTGATATAGGGGATAAAAAGTAAATGATTAATTTTAAACAGGAAGTCATAGACCCTCGTTTTATTTGAAGAGACACGTGCACGATTTCATCAAAAAATAGGGTTTTAAAGGTAATTAACTCGCTGCGTATTATTAAAAAAATACTATCCATTCGAGAACTCAAATAATACTTTTAGGATAATAAATTTTAATTTACTCAGAAGATTACAGGAGTAAAGATAGGTTGAAAAGATAATTTAAGAAAGGTCGCTTTTAAGCAAATACCTAAATAGTACAATAAAACATACTTTTTGAAACATTTTGCGTAAACTTTGAAACATATCATCAAAGGCAAGCTTTAGGGGTGTTTCTCCGCAAGCTAAGCTTTGATGGCGTGAGAAGCTTAACGGTGTCGTTTTACTAAAACAGTACCGCTAAGGCTTAACGTATTTAATACTAGATTACCTATGTCGAAACCCATTCCGATAATTACCATTGAACAGCTTAATAGTTGTGGTCATCACATTACCATGAATGTGGATGTTCGAAGGTTAGAGGTACATGCCAAAACCTTGACACCTGCTGATTTCCCGCACCGCCATGATTTTTATAACTTAATTTATATAAAACAGGGAAGTGGTTGGCATGACATTGATTTTCGACGCTTTAAAATAGAGCCGAATCAGTTATTTTTTATGAACGAAGGACAAGTGCATGAATGGTTTCTCTCGGAGGATACGGTGGGTTATACTTTCTTTTTTAAGAAGGAATTTTATGATGTGACTGACTCCCATTTATCGTTATCGACCTTGCCCTTTTTGAATAATAGCAATAACGATGAACCTTTGGTTGTGTTTGATGAACTAACGGGGCAGCTCGTTTCGCTCTTATTTGAAAAAATTATGGAAGAATATGCTGCCAAACAACCCCATTATGAATCGTTGATTAATGCCTTACTCAAACAATTGTTTATTTATTCCTTACGAGTATATCAGCCCAATTTTAAGGATGAAACGGCCGTGTTGAATGTAGCCAAAATTCGTCAATTTGAGGCGTTGATTGAAATTCATTTTCGAGCCTATAAATCCGTGAAAGAATACGCTGATTTAATGAATATTACGCCTAACTATCTGAACGCAGTTTGTAATAAAACCGTTGGTAGAAAAGCAGGAGAATTGATACGTGATCGTATTTTGTTAGAAGCAAAGCGCTTATTACTCTATTCGACGATGTCGGTCTGTGAAATGGCGTATCATCTTGGTTATGAGGACTGTTCTTATTTTATTCGAGTGTTTAAAAAAGAGGTTAACCAAACACCAGAACAATTCAGAATACGTCATCGATAAGGCTTAATAAGTAAAAAGTACTATTTAAGTGGTAAAGAATATTATCATAATGATTACCTTGAAGGCTACCTTTGTTGATATAATAACGACGTTAAACAAGCTCTAAATAGAGCTAATATCATGGTAGGTAAAGGATATAAATTATACAGTGTAGCGACAATGACTTGCCCTCGCTGTCATGAAGGAGAGGTGTTTTTTACAAAAAATCCTTACAAACGAATGAGTGCGATGCACGAATTTTGCCCTCAGTGTGGTTTGCGTTATGAGAAAGAAGCAGGCTTTTTCTTTGGAGCAATGTATATTACGTATGCTTTTAGCGTAGGTTTATTTGTAATGCTTACAATACTTTCGACATATTTGCCAGATGCCTATGGTACACCCATTATGGTTGCTTATATCGCCATTACATTGTTGCTAGTTCCTGTTTATCACCGACTATCTCGGATTATCTGGCTGAACATATTTTTTAAATACGAACCAGAATTGAAAGATCATCATCATTTGGCTAGTGCATAGTAAAAAACCATCAACAAACTCGCTAATTCTAATGTTCCAAGAGTGTCTTGTACAAGAAACAGGATACAAAAGAGACAAAGATGCATGTTAAATTACCATCCTAATTCTACTAGGGTGATAGTTCAATGTGCATCTTTTGTTTTATGGAATATTCACTTATATTCCTTCTTTATCTCATAATTTCTGCAAAAAATAAGGACAATCGCATTTATTTTTAGAGTCAATCTTGCATTTTGGGAGCTCGTTTGGAGTATGTTCACCGTATTCGCTACTCCACAAGATAAGTATCCATAAATATTATTTATGTTTTACATTTTAAATATAAATAAAAAATTATGATTTTGATTTGTCAACTTTGTGGCATGAAAAATCAAAATCAACAGAATACGATATCGGAGATATTGGTATTTATAGTGCTCGCTCTGGTTTCAGGGATACTTTATTTGCGTCATGCTAAAATCGTAAATTGGAATCTCGAATTAGTTTTGGCTCCCTTTATAGCTATCGCACTGCTGGCTTTCGGAGATAAGCTAATCCTCTATTTTTGTATACGCCCGATATGCTCACTTTGGAAAATAACTAAAAGAGTTTTTCCACTTTCTAAAGTAAATGGCTAAACCAGCCTTCCTACTTCTCGTTGATACAATTCTCTTGTAAAACAACCCAGTTGACTGGAAATGGAGATCTCGCACTAATGATCGCCAGTTAAATAGAGTCAATTATCAAAATAAATTAAGCAGTTATGATAAAGATGAAACCATACTTCTTGTTGGTCTTAATGTGTTGTTTTCTAGTTATGATTTTTCTGACTACAGATGCCGTCAACAAAGACTTATTTGCTTCCCTAGGAATCGTAGTCGGAAGTCTTACTTTAGCAAGTTTTTCGGATGATGAAGTCAGGCGTTAATGCAACTACTGAGAAGAATTAAGTAATAAATACTATTTTTTAATATAAAATGCTATGATCACAACGGATATTACTAAAGCTGTACAATCATTGCTGAATGATGAAATTATCGCTGTTCCTACTGAAACTGTTTATGGATTAGCAGGAAATGCGTACAGTGAAAGTGCCATAAAAAAGATTTTTAAACTTAAGAATAGACCATTATACAATCCGTTAATTGTCCATATTAAATCAACCTCTTTTCTGCCAGAAGTTGCTAGAGAAATTCCAGAAATAGCGTTCAAACTTGCGGATACATTTTGGCCTGGTCCATTGACACTCATCTTAAAAAGACAGGCTCATATTCCCAATTTGATTACAGCGGGTCAAGAAACGGTTGCCGTACGTGTACCCAATCATCCAGTGATTTCAGCTCTTTTATCACAACTTGACTTTCCTTTGGCTGCTCCAAGTGCCAACCCTTTTGGTTCTATTAGTCCAACAAGTGCAGCACACGTTTTCAATTATTTTGAGGATGAACTCGGCGTTATTTTAGAGGGCGGTGTGTGTGAGCGAGGAATAGAATCTACTATTATTGGCTTTGAGGACGAGCAACCTGTGTTGTACAGACATGGTTCCATTGCCGTAGAGGAAATTGAACAGGTTGTGGGTAAAGTTGTGGTTAACATACATAATGATAATAAGCCTAGTTCTCCAGGTATGCTATCTCGTCATTACGCTCCCATGACACAGACGTATTTAACAACAGATGTACTTGGTTTATTAGAATCGTTTGGAGACAAAAAAGTAGGTTTACTTCTTTTTCAAGACAAGTTGGTCACAGACAGCGACACGCTTCAAGTTGTGCTATCAGAGGTAGGAGATTTGCAAGAAGCCGCCAAAAAGTTATATGCAGCTTTACACTATTTAGATGAAAGTCACTTGGATGTCATCATCGCTGAAAGGTTTCCGAACGAAGGATTGGGAAAAACAGTAAATGATCGTTTGGAAAGAGCAACAAAAAGGAAGTAATGTTTCATCATTAACTGACTGCTATAAAGCAAGTTCGTTATAAAGTGATTTTTTATTTCATAGAACTACCTTGTAAACTGAGCGAGAAGTGCAGCAGATAGCCAATTAACCTTGTTAGTAAGTCGCCTCATATATAGATAATCGTTATAACACATAAATAAAATATCATACAACATGAATTATAATTTACTAATTGAAAACTTAACAAACCCTGCATTATTGTTCTTCATATTGGGTTTGATTGCTGTATATTTTAAAAGTGATTTAGAAATACCAGCCAATTCTTCAAAATTTATTTCTTTGTACCTATTGTTTGCAATCGGATTTAAAGGTGGACAAGAGCTATCGCACGAAACATTTACTAGCGAAATAGGGTTATCGATGCTATTCGGTGTTTTTCTTTCCTTATTTATTCCATTTTATACCTTTTTCATCCTAAAACGGAAGCTCTCTATTTTTGATTCAGGAGCAATCGCTGCAGCGTATGGTTCAGTGAGTGCCGTAACTTTTGTAACAGGAGTTTCCTATCTTGAGTCACAACAGCTAACCTTACATGGTCACATGGTTGCTATCATGGCATTGATGGAATCTCCCGCAATCATCATAGGTTTAGTTTTAATCTCCATATTCAATAAAACCGAATCCAATAAAATTGATAAGCGAGGGGTTATTAAGCACTCATTTACGAATGGTAGTGTATTGCTAATTCTTGGAAGTTTGATTATTGGGTACTTAGCAAATGCCAAACAAGCAGAGGGAATTAAACCGTTTACGAATGACCTTTTCAAGGGTTTTCTTGCTATATTCCTCTTAGACATGGGTATCACCAGTGGTAAAAAATTGAAGGCATTCTTCTCCTTTGGGATGTTTCCAACGGCTTTTGCATCGTTGATTCCTTTAGTCAATGGCTCTGTAATTGCTCTTGTCAGTTCGTTTATTACTGACGATGTAGCAAATCGATTTATATTTGCCATTTTAGCGGCAAGTGCCTCGTATATAGCCGTTCCAGCAGCCATGAAAATCTCTGTTCCCAAAGCAAATCCCGGGCTTTTTTTACCAATGGCTCTTGCGGTTACCTTTCCTGTGAACATTACCATTGGGATGCCTATTTATTTTCTAATTGTACAGAGTACCTAATTCTGAAGTCGTTTAATCTGGGTGCTTTTAATACTCTTCGTACCAGTTAAATTTATGTTGGACAATGTTGTCTTTCTCTTTATTTAAGTATTCTAAAAATGAAATGGATACTGGAGAGTGATTTTTTTCCTTCAGCCAAATTAAACTCCATGTGGTTGTAATGGGCAGATCTTCCATTGGAATTATTTGTAATTCGTTATTATGGAGTTCGTTTTTAATGCCTATTAGGGGCATGATTGAATAACCCAAACCAGCTAATAAGGCTTGTTTAATAGCTTCATTTGATGTTAATTCAATTTTTTTAAGAACAGAAATGTTATTCTGTTCAATAAATTTTTCCATTGTTTGTCTCGTTCCTGAGCCTTTTTCTCGAAAGATTAGCGGTAATTCGTTGAATGTTTCATTGGTAATACGCTCTTTATTAAACGTTGTATTAGTGTCTCCTACAAGATATAGTTTATTTTGTAGGAGATCTAGTTTCTCAATATTTAATTTCGTTGGTAAAATCGAAACAAGAGCAAAATCTACTTCATTATTTTCTAAACTCTCAATTACTTTTTGCTTGTTAGTAACATCCATTAGTAATTCTACTCCAGCATGTTGTTTGATGAAATCTGATAGAAAATAAGGCATTACATATTTGCCCGTCGATACCACTGAAATCTTTAACCTCCCTGTCAGCTTTCCTTTGTAAGCTAATGTCTTGTAGTTAATGGCATAGACCTGATTAATGATGTTTTCGGCAACCTCTGCAATTTCTCTCCCAAAATCGGTAATGAATAATTTTCTTCCTACTACTTCAGTTAAGGGTATATCAAATTGATCC
>JALRIJ010000089.1:0-1372 GCA_023255485.1 Flectobacillus sp. | reverse complement strand
ATGCTATTTTTAAACGACCCGGTAATTGATTTTTATAGGCCAGCGATTTGTAATTGATAGCATGGACCTGATTAATGATATTTTCGGCGGCTTCGGCTATTTCTTTACCAAAATCGGTGATATACACCTTTCGTCCAATAACCTCAATTAATGGTACGCCAAATTGATCCTGAAAGTTTTTAAGTTGAATTGAAACGGCAGGTTGAGTCAAGTGTAACTCTTCTGAAGCTTTCGTTACACTTTGTGTTTTGACTACCTTCAAAAAAATCTGAAGTTGGTTTAAGGTATAATTCATATAGTATCGTTTATGCTTTTCTGCATAAAGATAAACAAATAAGTAGCATGGATACTATTTTCGGGAGAATCTTACTCGTTCAACAGAAGTTTCAATAGATAATTTGAGGTATTCTATTTTGATTTATAATATTACTTATGTTAAATAGAAAAATTATAGAGGCCCTATCCTAGAAAATTAGCAACTAAGCTTTCATGAAAAAAGTAAATAATTCTAAAATAGTCAGTTTGAGGTGTTTTTTTATTCAAAAAAGAGTAAAAAGTACTATTCAAAAGGTAAGGAGTGTTATGAGCTTCGTCGTCTTGTTACCTACCTTTGTTGGTAAGAAAATGACAACAAAGCATGAAAAATCAAGAACAACTTCATCCAACAACACTTGCTCCGAGCAAAACATTAGCCATACTACAGGGAAAATGTCCACAATGCCGAAAAGGAAATATGTTTAAGTATGGTCATTTACGAGTAGATAAATTTGATGAAATGCACAGCCATTGCCCCCACTGTAATTTACGTTTTGAAGTAGAGCCAGGTTTTTGGTACGGAGCAATGTTTATGAGCTATGGCTTTACCATTTTACTTCTAATACTCTCAGGGTTTGGCATTTACTTCTTCTTCGGAGACCCTGCTGCAATGGGTTACGTCGTACCTATTACTGTGATTTCGTTACTGGCTATTCCATTTAATTTTAGATTTTCTCGGGCCACTTTTTTGCATTGGTTTGGCTTTATTCCATATAAAGAGGAGTTATACAAAAATCATTAGGAAGTTACTGGTAAAGAAGACTAAGTTAGTTAAAAGTGATATATAAATCATGGCGAGGTGGTGTAAAAATCAAAAGTTTGTAAGTGACCGTTGCTCAGCTTAGAGCTAAAAACAGTCATTTTAGTTGACATAAAATGCTTTAAACTTTCCCCTTTTACACCTCCCCTTAAGTTAATACTATCGTCCCATCCATCCGCCATCGACGGTTAAAATCGTACCGTGAACATAATCAGATGCCTGTGAGGCTAGAAAAACAACAGGTCCTTTAAAGTCCTCAATTTCACCCCAGCGATTCGCAGGAATACGGCTCAAAAT
>JALRIJ010000088.1 GCA_023255485.1 Flectobacillus sp. | reverse complement strand
TACATCTTCCAAGTCATTATGCTTACCCGAAACACGTAAACATTTTTGCGTATCAGTAATACGCTTAGACGGAGGAGTTCCATTACCTAAGAAAAAATCTTTGAACTGAGCCATCCCTGAGTTGTTGAACATCAAGGTAGGGTCATTTTTTGCTACTAAGGGAGCAGAAGGAACAATTAAGTGACCTTTCGATTGGAAAAAGTCTAAAAACTGTTGGCGTATTTCTTTGGAAGTCATTCTTGTATAGATAAAAAAGAAGAAAGAAAATCGTGTTAGAACGCTGTTGAACTGATAAGTAAGCCAATCGTTCTTAAATCTTCCCTCTTATATTCAATTAGATTTAATGCTTGGTTAAGCAAATTTCTTGCAAAATTAGTTGATTTGTTCTTGAAGACCGCAACGAAGTAAAATCATTTTTAACTTATTGTCGTAGAACTAGGTATAAATATTCGTTAATCTTGCTTATTTTCGTGAAACAAGAGTATTCATTACCTAATCATTTCAACTAATCCGAATCATCGTTTTAATGGAAAACCTCACAAAACGTTATTATTCAATTTCAGAAGTAGCTCAGATGTTTGACGTAAACATTTCAAAATTACGTTTTTGGGAGGAACAATTCCCAAGTCTTAATCCAAAGCGTGATAAAGCAGGTGATCGTAAATACACGCCAGACGATATTAATCATTTAGAAGAAATTGTACATCTAATTGATGTAGATGGTTATACCATAGAAGGAGCAAAAAAGGCTTTAGAAAAACATAGAAGAAATAAAATTGAAAGTAAAAAAATAATAGAATCCCTCACTCGTCTAAAAGGTTTTATGATTGAATTGAGAGATAGCTTAGAGGAGTAAGTACTTCTCCAAAGTGACTCGTTTTACATTTGTTAACATATTATGATATCTACATCTCAAGAAAAGCTATATCAAGTAGCACTAACGCTTGTACCCAAAATAGGCGATGTTAAAATTAGACAACTAATCAGCTATTGTGGTTCTGCCGAACAAGTGTTTAAAACTCCTGTTGTCAAACTTCTTAAAATACCAAATATCGGTGAAACCATAGCGGGTAATTTGGCAGATAAATCGGTCCTAAAGAAAGCATGGGATATTATCCAACAAGCAGATGCGTTAGGAGCAGAACTGCTTTTTTATACGGATGCTAACTACCCCAATCGGCTAAAACAACTTTATGATGCTCCTGTCTTGCTATATTATCGTGGCAAAGCAAACTTAAATGCTGCTAAAACGGTTGCTTTAGTGGGTACTCGGCAAGCAACAGACTATGGTAGGCAGGTGACAGAGGAAATAATTGCTGATTTGAAGGGGTATAATCCATTGATTATTAGTGGTCTTGCTTATGGGATTGATATTGCTGCTCACAAAGCTTGCTTAAAACACAACGTACCGACTATCGGGGTGATGGCAAGTGGAACAGATTTGATTTACCCTTATCAACACAAAAACGTCTCAGAGCAAATGTTGGAACAGGGTGGTTTGTTGAGTGAATATCCTTTTGGAACAGAGCCCGACCAACGGTATTTTCCGCAACGCAATCGAATTATTGCAGGAATGGCCGATGTGACTATTGTGGTGGAGGCCGCTTCAAAAGGAGGGGCTTTGATTACGGCAGAATATGCGAATAATTACCATCGGGACGTTTTTGCTGTGCCCGGGCAAGTTGGTAAATCGTTTTCTGAAGGATGTAATAAATTGATTAAAGCTCACAAGGCGGAGATTTTTACAAGTGTGAATGACATTGTAGAAGCACTCAATTGGGATATGTCTGGAAAACAAGCTCCGAGTCCGAAAAATCAAGTACCTGATTTCTCTTCTTTCACGGAAGATGAAAGCGCTGTACTATCGCTTTTATATAAGCATAAAGAAATGCACATCGATGATCTTAGCTGGCAATCGCAAGTCCACATTGCTAGGTTATCTTCTTTATTATTGAATCTCGAATTTCAAGGAATGGTGAAATCCATGCCGGGAAAAAAATATGGAATCGTTTGAGTAATGTCTAGTGCAAAGCACATTGGTTTCGCTAATCGCTAAATTATGAGTCACGTAACAAATTTAATACCTGTCAACCTAATTACGGGTTTTCTTGGGGTTGGTAAAACTACTGCCATTCTTCATTTATTAAAACAGAAACCCCAAGAAGAACGCTGGGCAGTCTTGGTAAATGAATTTGGTGAGGTAGGCATTGACCACCTCATTATGGAAAATGAAGGACAGGATGAAGTAAAGATATTGGAAGTAGAAGGAGGCTGTATTTGCTGTTCGGCTGCCGATGGGATGAATGATAAATTGAAATGGATGGTTGAAACATTGAAGCCTGACCGTATTTTGATAGAACCAACAGGGTTGGCTCATCCTGCTAGTGTGTTAGATTTATTACGGAGTCCTTTTTTTCGTAAGTACGTACAAACGTGGGCAACGATATGTTTGGTTAATCCGCAGCAACTAAGTCAAGATAGGTATGCAACAAATGGGGTGTATCTTGACCAATTATCCTTGGCGGATGTGCTGGTTGCCAATAAAACAGACATTTGTACGGATGACGAACTTGAACATTTTTGGGAATATGCCGAAGAAATTTATCCACCTAAATTAATCATCGATCGAGTGGAGCAAGCAGCTCTAAAACCCGAATGGTTATATTTACAAACCAGTGATGATAGAGAGGCACATTTTCCCGAAGAGCATGCCTTACCCGATAGTTCGACCATTCATACAGCTAGTTTATTAAAGCGATTTCCCAAAGTAGGTAAACCGTTAATCAAACCAAGTGTGGCTTTAGGTCGCTTTAGCTGTGGATGGATTTTTTCTCCAGAAGAGATTTTTGACTTGGGGGCGTTGAATAAATTAATTGTTCGGCTTTATTTGGACGGAAAAATAGACCGAGCAAAGGGGATTTTTAGGCTTGGAGAAGATTGGTATCTTTATAATTTTGTGGGCGGATTACCATCTACGCATTACATGGCGTATCGGAAAGATAGTCGTTTGGAACTCATTGGTACAGAATCTCAAGATTGGCTCGTACTACAAGAGCAACTCCAACAATGTATCATCAATTCCTGATAAAAAATAAGAGCGTAGCTACTGACAGCTACGCTCTTATTTTTTTATTTACGAGCCGACAGGTCTTTCACATTGGCATACTCAACACTTAGTTGAGAATGTTCCTCAATGGCTTCGATGGATTCTAGGGTTACAGGCATTACGGGGTGTTCTCGGTTATCATAGATGAGAACAAGTTGGTAACGCTCTGGGTTAGTTAAATAGCTGAAATCATATACCCGCTGGTACTTTGTTTTTTTGATAGGTACATCTTCAAATACTACTTTTCTGTCCTCGTCTAATAGCCTAAAAATGACTTTTTTACTGTTTTTATTTTCGATATACGCATCGAATTTAAAGCTCGTTGCTTGTCGGAAAACTTTGATATTGACGAGTTTAGCTTTTTTATCCGTTTCTTCTTGGCTATAGTCATTAATATGTAACTTCAGCAAGGTGGATTTCTCTAAGGAGTCTAAGGCTTGTTCGTTGACTGCCGTGGTACTTTGAGCAATCATACTGGTTGTCGTAATAGAAATAAAGAGTCCTATTATTAATAGTCGAAGTAAATTGATTTGTTTTTTCATAATTTCCCATCTTGATGCTAAAGCTACCAACCAGAAGGAATGGTAGTATTGTACTTTTTAATAGGTCGATTTTACCTGTTTTCTAGCCTAATAAAAAATCTTTTAAAAGAAAAATAGCGACTTGAAATATTTTTCTTTTAAAAGTACTATTTTATATTAAACAAAGGATAGGATGGTTAAAGGCATAGGTTTTTGTTACCATAAGAGATTATAAAAAAAACTACTCAAAAGACGCTTGGGTGAATACGTTTTTTGAGTAGTTTCTGGGTAAAAAAGCTAGGTTGAAATTCGTAGATTGAGCGAGTTATTTTACGTTTATCTTCTCAATAGCAGCCGTAAACTTGTGGGTATCAATTTTTTCTCTGAGAGCAATGTTGTACGCCTTTTGTTCTAGGTCGAGTGCTTTAGGCTTATCGCCTAACTTGAGCATCAATTGGGCATACGAGTGATAATACTCAGGGTTTTCAACAAGTTCTATCGCTCTTTTTGCCCATTCTGTCGCTTTTTCTAGTTTTGCTTTTTCAGTCACTTGTTCATAAAATGCTTTGACTACATCATTGAGCTCGTTGCCTGTTAAGCGAGCCAAAGTGAATTTTCCGTTTTTCTTAATATTCTGATAGAGTTCAGCACCAATGCCTGTTGAATCTTTGATACCAGTTCTATATACTTGCATCATTTTTTCATACTCCCATAAATCTTGTTTACGGATACTTTCTACTTGTACAAACATTACGTATTGGTCAAGATACTGCTCTGCGGCAGCCGTAAATTTGTGAACATCTTTGGTTGCCAAGTAAAAAGTCAACTTGTTTTTATCGTTAACTCGGTCTGCCGTATTAGGTAAGGCCTTTAAATTAGCGGCCAATACCTTGTCAAACATCACCTGATTTTTCGTATCAATCGCTTTATAGAAAGCCTCATTCACACTAACTGAAAATGCTTGATTTACTTTTTCGATACCTCCTTCGAAAAGCGATTCTGCTTTTTCACGATATTTCAACAAGATTTCGAATGCTTTCCCGTCAATTTTAAAGCCATTATTAACAATGAGGCGAAGTGTCTTGTCTGCAGATTGTTGGATAGGCGTTAAAGCTTTTACATATTCTTCTACTAAGGCCATATTATCCAAGTTTGGATAACGAGAACGTTTGGCAATATATTCATACAAAAAGTCAGGGTCACGTCGTCCTTCATTGTATTGTTTGTCTAACACAAATATAGGTTTGGCATCGGTTTGGTTAGCCAACACCATATCAGCTTCCTTCATAATATCGGTTGCGGCAAGGTATCCTTCTTGTTTATATACTAGGTTTTCGCTAGCATCAATAAATAAGCAGGTGGGGTAGCTGGTTACATTGTAACGTTTAGCAAGGGTAATTCCAAAGCCCTTCTCTGCATCCAATTTATAATTGACAAATTTGCTGTTAAATTTTTCGCCAACGCTAGGCTCTGCAAATGTCTTTCTATCCATTTGCTTACAAGGGCCACACCAAGTAGTGTAAATATCGACAAAGATGAGTTTATTTTGAGCTTTTGCTTGAGCAAGTACATTCTGCCAATCATCTTGTCTAAAAATGATTCCTTGAGCTATTGACTGCTCCTGCGTCAGTACGCTTATGGTTAAAATTAGCAATATTAAAAAACGTTTCATCATTTTTAATGGGTTGTTTGCATTGAATCTGGGGAGGTTGAAGCCAGAGAGTTGTTAGTCATTATTCAAAAAAAATGCCAGAAACCTCGGTGCGTATATCGAATGAGCAAACCTTTCAAACATATACGTTTCATATTACCCTATTAGTAAGCTATTTGAATGATTATTCTAAATGAGTTGACAAATGTAGTTTATCTCATAGACAGAATGAATTTTTGTGTGAAAATATTAACAAAGGTCATATCGGGCTCCAAAAGGATTATATCTCTTCTCAAAATAGTGTCATGCCGACTCCTAAAATTACAGACATATTACGTAATATTTTAGCCATGTACTATTTTTTTATTCCTTTGCTGATTGAGGTGCTTGCTTTAAGAGGAGAATACTCAGAAATATAAGCGATGGGTGATAGACAAAGCTAAGGATTAATGATTATCTAATATACGAATACATACGCTAATTTACTACTTACAGTAACCTATTGTAAATTTATATGATACCACTCAATGAGCTATAATTTTATCTATTTTTATCCTGTTAATTAAGCCAAAATTTGAACGTTAATTCTTAATTTTGCAGTAGTTTTTGTTTTTATACAAGGAAATAAAAGAATGTTTTTTAGCTAAATCTTCTTTGATACAGGAGACTTTTTTGTAGTTTTGACAACTATTCAAAAATCTGTAGTTTTTTTATTAAATATAGAATTTTTTTAAGAAAAGAAGGCTTTTTAAGCGGTCATTTTATATCCTATATTAATTTGGCAGAAAAGCTGTTAAAAACAAATAAAATTTTGAGTTTGTTTTGGTAGGTTAGTCTTATTTTCGCTGTAATTATCCTTAAACAGTATATATTTTTATCTAAGTAACAAACATAGCTTTGTTCGTTTTAGTTTTGAGTAAACTAAGGCGAACTGGTTCAACAAAAATAAAAGATCAACGCCAGTTATGGATCAATTTTCATACATTGCCAATGCCGATACAGTCGTAATTTCGGACTTATACGATGCTTATCTGCAAGACCCGAATTCGGTAGATACGAGTTGGCAAAGCTTTTTTAAAGGTTTCGACTTCCACGCTTCTTGGAGTGAAGCAGATGGTCAAGGAGTAGCAGGTGCTTCTAATGGGAAAATCGATGCGACTGTTATTCAGAAGGAGATGTCTGTTATCAGTCTAATTAAAGCATTCCGTTCTCGTGGACACCTTTTAGCTAAGACTAACCCTGTTCGCCCTCGTAAAGATCGTCGTCCTCGTTTAGAATTAAAAGACTATGCTCTGTCTGATGCTGATTTAGATACTGTATTCCAAGCAGGTAACTTCTTAGGAATCGGTGCGGCTACTCTTCGCAAAATCATGGAATCGTTGTATAAAATTTATACAGGATCGATTGGTTTCGAATACTCGTTTATTCGTGAAGATGATGTTAAAGACTGGCTTCGTAATAAAATTGAAAAGGAAGCATTGGCTTTCAATCCTTCTCTTGAAGAGAAAAAACAAATTCTCTCTAAGTTGAATGAAGCAGTTGTGTTTGAAAACTTCTTAGGTACTAAATTTTTAGGACAGAAACGCTTTGGCTTGGAAGGTGGAGAAAGTACCATCGCTGCCTTAGATGCGATTATTAACCGTTCTGCTGATTTAGGAGTGAAAGAGGCAATGATTGGTATGGCTCACCGTGGTCGTTTGAACGTGTTAGCGAATATCATGCACAAATCTTATGAAGCAATCTTTGATGGTTTTGAAGGAAATATCCCAGATCAAATCCACGGAGATGGCGACGTAAAATATCACTTAGGATACTCTTCAAAACATATTACACCTGCTGGGTCTGAGATTTCGTTGAAATTAGCTCCGAACCCTTCTCACTTAGAAGCTGTAAACCCATTGGTAGTTGGTTTCTGCCGTGCTAGTGCAGATGCTCATTATGATGGAGATTACGATAAAGTATTACCTATCTTAATTCATGGAGATGCTGCGGTGGCAGGACAAGGAATTGTCTATGAGGTAACGCAGATGGCTAAATTGAAAGGGTATGAGACAGGTGGTACTATTCACTTCGTGATTAATAACCAAGTAGGTTTTACTACTGATTTTGAAGATGCTCGTTCTGCAATCTATTGTACAGATGTGGCGAAAATTATTGACGCTCCTGTATTCCACGTAAACGGAGATGATCCAGAAGCAGTAGTTTTTGTGGCGAAAATGGCGGCAGAATTCCGTCAACAGTTTAATCGTGATGTATTTATTGATATGGTATGTTACCGTAGAAATGGACACAACGAATCGGACGAACCTCGCTTTACTCAGCCAACCCTTTATGCAAATATCGCCACTCATCCGAACCCAAGAGAGGTTTATACGCAAAAGTTGGTTGCTCGTGGTGATATCGATGCTCAATTAGCTACTCAAATGGATAGCGAGTTTAAAGCAGAACTTCAAGCTCGTTTAGATTTAGTAAAACAAAAGGTACGCCCAGAATATGTACCATTGAAGTTAGATAGCCGTTGGGCTGAATTACGTTTTGCTTCAGAAGGTGATTTTGAGTCTTCTCCAAAAACAGGTATTTCTAAAGAAGCAATTGACAAAGTCGCTGCTGCTTTGACTAAAATGCCAGAAGGTTTCAAAGCCTTGAAACAAATTGAGAAAGTATTAACAGATCGTAAAGCTTATTTTGATAATGGTGTATTAAACTGGGCTACTGCGGAAGCTTTAGCGTATGGTTCATTGTTGTTAGAAGGAAAGCCAGTTCGTTTATCGGGTCAAGACGTTCAACGTGGTACGTTCTCTCACCGTCATGCTGTGTTGCACGATGCTGAAACTAACTTTGCTTATACATCGTTAAACTATATTGAAGAAGGACAAGAAAAAATTCAAATTTATAACTCGTTACTTTCAGAGTATGGAGTATTAGGATTTGAATTTGGCTATGGCCTTGCAAATCCAGATGCTCTTGTGATTTGGGAAGCACAATTTGGTGACTTTGCTAACGGAGCTCAAACAATGATTGACCAATTCATTGCTTCTCACGAATCGAAATGGGGAACTATGAATGGTTTAGTAATGCAATTACCACATGGTTATGAGGGACAAGGGCCAGAGCACTCAAATGCACGTCCAGAGCGTTTCTTACAATTGGCTGCTGAAGAAAATATGATTGTGGCTAATTTGACAACTCCAGCTAACATTTTCCACGCATTACGCCGTCAGTTAACGTGGGATTTCCGTAAGCCTTTGGTGATTATGTCTCCTAAGTCATTATTCCGTCATCCAAAAGTGATGTCTCCAATTGCCGAGTTTATCGATGGTTCATTCCAAGAAGTATATGGCGATGCTTATGTTGAAGATAAGAAGGTGAAGAAAGTATTGCTTTGTTCTGGAAAAATGTACTTCGATTTGTTGGAAAAACAACAAAAAGATGAGCGTAAGGATGTTGCTATTGTACGTATTGAGCAATTACATCCTTTCCCTACGAAACAAGTAGAGGCAGAATTGGCTAAATATCCGAAAGCAAAAGTATTCTGGGTACAAGAAGAACCAGAAAACATGGGCTATTGGTCGTTTGTTATTCGTGAATTTGGATGGAAACGTTTTGAAGGATTGATTGCTCGTAAGAAATCAGCCTCTCCTGCAACAGGTTTCTTAAAAGTACATAACGAAGAACAAGCTGCTTTAGTTAACCAAGCTTTTGAATAGGTTATCACGTTAACAAGCACTCATTTTAGAATTAACGAACTCAATATAATGCTATGGATACTTGGAGCATCCATAAGCTGAAATCCAAAATCCGAATATCAACGATATGGCAATTGAAATGAAAGTACCGCCAGTAGGCGAATCAATAACGGAAGTGACAATCGCTTCTTGGAATAAAAAAGATGGAGATGTTGTGAAAATGGACGAAGTTCTTTGCGAACTTGAGTCGGACAAAGCAACATTTGAGCTTCCAGCAGAAGCAGAAGGCGTATTGAGAATCGTGGCTGCTGAAGGGGATACATTAGCGATTGGGGCTTTAATTTGTGTGATTGAAACAGGTGCAGCTTCGGCGTCAGCTCCTGTGGCTGTGGCAGCACCAGCAGTTGAAGTAGCAACCGCTCCTGTAGCGGTAGCAGCATCGGCAGAGGTAGCTACTAAAGTACTTGAAATCGTTGTGCCAGCAGTTGGTGAATCAATTACAGAAGTAACAATTGCTTCTTGGAGTAAAAAAGAAGGCGACGTTGTTGCCATGGATGAGGTTCTTTGTGAACTAGAATCAGATAAAGCTACGTTTGAATTGCCAGCAGAAGCAGCGGGTACATTGCATATTGTAGCAAAAGAAGGCGAAACAATCGCTATTGGCGGTTTAGTAGCTACAATTACGGTGGGTGCAGGTGCATCGGCACCAGCGGCAGCTCCAGTAGCGGCAGCGGCTCCAGTAGCAGCTTCTGCTCCAGTGGCTTCTACAAATGGTTATGCGGCAGGCCATGCTTCTCCAGCAGCAGCAAAAGCTCTTGCTGAAAAAGGCATTGACCCAGCAAGCGTAGCAGGAACTGGAGTAGGTGGACGTATCACGAAAGAAGATGCTCTAGCAGCTCAAAAACCAGCTCCAGCACCAGCAAAAGCAGCGGCTCCAGCTCCAGTAGCTGTTGAAGCTCCAGCAGGTGACAGAGTTCAGCGTAAAGAGAAAATGACTTCATTACGTAAAACAGTGGCTCGTCGTTTGGTTCAAGTGAAAGCTGAAACTGCGATGTTGACTACGTTTAACGAAGTGGATATGAAGCCTATCATGGACTTACGTGGAAAATACAAAGACAAATTCAAAGAGAAACACGGTGTGGGCTTAGGCTTTATGTCGTTCTTTACGAAGGCGGTTTGTGTTGCCTTGAAAGAATTCCCTGCAGTGAATGCGTATATCGACGGTGAAAACTTAGTTTATAACGACTACTGTGATATTTCAATTGCGGTTTCTGCTCCAAAAGGCTTAGTAGTTCCTGTAATTCGTAATGCTGAAAAATTAACCTTAGCTGGTATTGAAGCAGAAGTATTGCGTTTAGCATTAAAAGCAAGAGATAATAAGTTGACAGTACCTGAAATGACAGGTGGTACATTCACCATCACAAATGGTGGTGTATTTGGTTCAATGTTATCGACACCAATCATTAATGCTCCACAATCGGCTATCTTGGGTATGCACAACATTGTTGAGCGTCCTGTGGTAGTAAACAAAGAAATCGTGATTCGTCCAATCATGTATCTTGCTCTTTCTTACGATCACCGTATCATCGACGGTCGTGAATCAGTAAGTTTCTTAGTACGTGTGAAACAATTATTAGAAGATCCAACAGCTTTATTGTTGGATGTATAGATAGCTTTCGATAAATAACGTTCACTGTTGTTTATCAGCCTTCAATTAGATAGCTAAAACTCCTTTTCATCAAGAGGATTTTTAGCTATCTTTTTATACGCTTCAAACGATTTTAATCTTAATCTCAATACATAAACTAATGGCTAACGGTCGATAACTGAACGCCACGAATAATATGCAATACGACGTAATAGTAATTGGTTCTGGCCCTGGTGGGTATGTGTCGGCCATCCGTGCAGCACAATTAGGCATGAAAACTGCCATTGTTGAAAAATATTCAGTATTAGGAGGAACGTGTTTAAACGTTGGATGTATCCCTTCTAAAGCCCTGTTAGATTCATCTGAGCATTTCTATAACGCTCAACATTCTTTTGCAGAACACGGGATTGAACTTTCAGATTTGAAAGCAAATCTTACACAAATGATTACTCGTAAAGCAGGAGTAATTAAAAAAATGAACGATGGTATTACGTATTTGATGAAGAAAAACAAGATTACTGTCTATAATGGTCTTGGTTCTTTTGTTGACAAAAATACGGTTAACGTTGCAAAAGCAGACGGTTCTTCAGAACAAATTACGGGTAAAAATGTCATCATCGCTACGGGTTCAAAACCAACGGTATTGCCATTTATTCCTGTTGATAAAAAACGTATCATCACTTCTACAGAAGCCCTAAATTTACAAGAAATTCCGAAACACTTAGTTGTAATCGGTGCTGGTGTTATTGGTGCTGAATTAGGTTCTGTTTACGCTCGTTTAGGTTCAAAAGTAAGCTTTGTTGAGTTTGCTGACGGAATGATTCCGACAATGGACAAAACAATGGGTAAAGAATTACAGAAGTCTATCAAGAAATTGGGTGCTGAATACTACTTCTCTCATAAAGTAACAGGTGTTGTTAACAATGGAGACGATGTAACGGTAACGGCTAAAAACTCGAAAGACGAAGACGTTCAAATTACGGGTGATTATGTATTAGTATGTATCGGTCGTCGTCCGTACACGGATGGGTTGAATTTAGAAGCGGCAGGTTTAGCAACTGATCAACGTGGTAAAATCGAAATCGACGAGCATACCTTACAAACAAAAGTAGCAGGTATTTATGCAATCGGTGACGTGATTCGTGGAGCAATGTTAGCTCACAAAGCAGAAGAAGAAGGGGTATTTGTTGCAGAAACAATTGCAGGACAAAAACCACACATCAACTATAATTTAATTCCAGGGGTTGTTTATACATGGCCAGAAGTGGCTTCGGTAGGACAAACTGAGGAGGAATTAAAAGCAGCTGGTCGTGCTTACAAAGCTGGTTCATTCCCATTCAAAGCATTGGGTCGTGCAACAGCTTCAATGGATACAGACGGCTTAGTGAAAGTATTGGCAGATAAAACTACGGACGAAATCTTGGGCGTACA
>JALRIJ010000087.1 GCA_023255485.1 Flectobacillus sp. | reverse complement strand
TTAGCCTCCACAAAGCCCCAAGTTTTTGGGCAAGCTACGGAAAACTATTGACCTATTCCGTTAGCTCACTGGTTATCACAGGTCTAGTCATTTTAAACATCGTACAACATATTGAGAATAAATCTTTACTGAAAAACATTGCCGCACTTCAACGAGAAGTAACCCTAAAAGATAGCTTGAGCGTACCTAAATACCTCTCGTTATCGCATAGTCCTGTGTATCAAAACAAGACTCAGGATATGCAACGCCTGCAAATCAATCGAGAAATTGATCGACAATTGATGACTTTGCCCACAAGCAAGCCTCTAACCGAAAGCAGTGATGAGGTTATGGTCTTAAAGCCTAAAGGCAAAAAAATCGTCAATCGCTCGACTTCGTATTTTCTTGATAAGGAAGTGTTCAGTGAAGAAGTTACTCAAAAGACACTCTTAGCACGCTATTCTAAAGGGAGTAAAAGCAATGGAAAGGACGTAAATATGATGCTAGCAGGTGAAAATGAAGAAGGTAAGCTTACTGATACGTTGTCACTGACTCCTCACAATCGTGTCAATCTGAATAACCCTTTGGAGAAAAGCTACCCAACTATTGGTTTTATTGCAACACCTCAAGATACGATGGTTTATGATAATCGTTTTAGTTGGTCTGATTTATCCTTCAAAAACATCAGTTATCGAGTTGGTATCGGAGCCGACTTGCTAAATGGATTTAACACAACCTTGTGGACAGAAGCTTTTTTAAGTGACCGTTGGAGTATCAATGTAGGTATCAGTACAGGTTCGTTGAATGAAACAGATTACAATTCTGAAGATGATTTTATCCGTGATAATGGAAAACCATTTAGAGAAAAATCAGGAATAATGCTTCCTGATAAATATGCTATTAAAAGCATTGAGGCCTCTCATTCAATTGTTAGAATGCCTCTTTCGATTAATTATCAGCAGCCACTTAAACATGGTTACGCATTGGTGTTCGGCTTGGGTACGATGTTGGATTTGTCACTCAAAACAAACTTTACCTGTAGTTATCAAGAACCAAGTGGCGACGTTGAAGAACGAAAAGAAATCATAGAAGATCATCCTGTCACATTCAACAATATGAACCTTTCTATTGGTTTACAAAAACAGTGGAATCATTTTGTAGTACAGGCCAGTCCGTTTATTAACAAACAAATCAAGACAGTAAGTTATCAAAATCACGATTTGATTTTAGGAGCAAGGGTACGTTTATTGTATGATTTTGGAAGAAAATAAGTTAAGTAGTGATGTAAAATGTTGGATGTTGAATTTTGGATTTAACCTATTAAGTTCCCCGACATATTCAACCAGATAGCAACAACGAAAACATAGTTTTGTAAAATCTGATAGTCAATTACTTATGGCTACTATGTTCATGTATGATTCTAAAAAATAGGAGGCAAAACAATCAGGGATTTACATCCCTGATTACTAACTCGGTCGTCTCTCTGAAACGTTATCCTGACCCAATTTAGGTTTACAAAAACTATCCTACTTCACGATAGTTAAACCATTGTACCTGTGCACTTTTTCAAACCAACAACCCTCTGTATATCAATCACTTAAACAAACCAACCGAATAGTCATTCTAATAATCTATACCGTAGGAAAACATAAAGAGAACTCGCTTCCTTCACCTAATTTACTTTTTAGCGAAATTTTCCCCCTGTGGCCTTCTACCATTTCTTTCACATAATACAAGCCTAAGCCAAAGCCTTTCACATTGTGTATATCGCCTGTATGTACACGGAAAAATTTGTTAAATACTTGGCGTTGGTCTCTCTCTGCAATACCTATACCATTATCTCTTACCTTCACGATAAGGTCATTCCCCCTAGTTTCGGTACTCAAATGAATTTCAGGAATCGTCTCGCAGTATTTCAGTCCATTATCAATTAAGTTGTGTAATACATTGGTAAAGTGAAGACGATCGGCTTTGATAAAGGGATTTATTCCTTGTAAATCCAAGATAAGTTGCCCTCCTTTTTCTCTAAACAGTGGCTCGCAGCTACACGATAGTTCTTCTAGTAACTCATGAACATCGACTTCTTCAAAATTGAGTTTATCTATTTTTTGAGCAATGTTAGCCGTTTGTAATACTGTATCTACATTTTTCTTGAGACGAGCCGCTTCTTTTCGGATAATAGCTGCATAACTTAACAAACGTTCGGGAGTGTTCACAATCTCAGGCTTCATCAAAACCTCGCTCGAAATCGAAATCGTCGAAATAGGCGTTTTGAATTCATGCGTCATGTTATTGATAAAGTCATTTTGAATTTCCGACAAGCGTTTTTGTTTGAAAAGTAACAAGAGCGAATACACAAAAAAGCACATCAGTACCAACAGTACAGCCGACGAGATAAACCAGTTATCTAAATCACCCAACAGGAAATAACGTTTATCAGGGAAATGTACCCCAAAATAATAATTATGAATATCTACTACAGGAAAATCATAATGAGCCGTAGAGTCTGAATTATCACAATTTTCGGAATGACAAACAAAGGCCGTATAACGAATAGCATCCTTTTGACAGTCGTAAATACCGTATTCAAAGTTCATCCGAATATCATAGCGAGCCAGTTCTTGTTTTAGGAATTCTTCCAAAACAGGGGCATTAATCACATCATTAATCTGAACAGTATAATAATTGGATGTAATGCGTTCGACAGGTCTGACGAGCTGGTTATTCTTATTTTTATTGAATTCCAATAAACGCTTTGACACTACTCGCAAAGCAGACGAAACCCGTTGGTCGAAATCTCGGTCTTCGAGGTTATACGCCTGCCGAAACCAAACGTATTGAACCGTAATAACCCCTGCCATTAACAAAATGGAGGTGGCTACAAATATGCGGAGTGTGTTCGTATTCATACACAAAAGCGAAAACCGCCCTTAGTTAAGGACGGCTTCTTTTTTATCTTCTGGAAAAACAAATTTGATTGGTTTACTTACTTTTTCCTTCATCAAGGCTATTGTAAGTACTTCATCGACATTGTCAACATAATGGAATTTCAAGTCTGCAATATAAGCAGGAGTTATCTCTTCGACATCTTTTCTGTTTTTATGACACAAGATAATCTCCTTTATTCCTGCTCGTTTGGCTGCAAGGATTTTTTCCTTGATACCGCCTACAGGCAATACTTTTCCTCTTAGTGTCACTTCACCTGTCATGGCTAAGTGAGCTTTCACTTTTCGCTGTGTCAGTGCAGAAGCGATAGAAGTTGTCATCGTAATCCCTGCCGAAGGGCCATCTTTAGGTACTGCCCCTGCTGGCACGTGAATATGCAAATTATAGTTATCGAAAATACGGTAATCAATGCCGTAATCATCCGAATGAGCTTTCAAGTATGACAACGCCGCCACAGCAGACTCCTTCATGACATCACCTAATTGACCCGATAACGTTAATCCACCTTTTCCACGGTTCAAACTCGATTCGATGAAGAGAATATCTCCACCTACCGATGTCCAAGCTAAGCCCGTTACGACACCTGCCACATCATTAGTTTCATAAATATCTTTATCAAAGATTTCCGTTCCCAACAGACGAACCACATCATCAGGTTTTACCGTTTTAGGATATTCTTCATCCATGGCAATTGACTTGGTAATTTTACGAATCAATTTACCTACTTCTTGTTCCAGTTTACGCACACCCGACTCACGAGTATAACCTTCTACCAACTTATTCAAGGCGGCATCCGTAATGGTTAGCGTTTTAGCCTCTAATCCATGCTCCTGTTTTTGTTTTGGAACAAGGTGTTTTTTGGCAATTTGAACCTTCTCTTCAATGGTATATCCACTCACATCAATGATTTCCATACGGTCACGTAAAGCAGGATGAATGGTATCTAAGGAGTTAGCCGTTGCAATAAACATCACCTTCGATAAGTCATAATCGACCTCTAGGTAATTGTCCATAAATGCCCCGTTTTGTTCTGGGTCAAGTACTTCCAACAAAGCCGAAGAAGGGTCTCCACGGTGGTCTGCTCCTACTTTATCAATTTCATCTAAAATGAAGACAGGATTTGACGAACCTGCTTTCTTGATGTTTTGAATTACCTTACCCGGCATCGCACCGATATAGGTTTTACGATGTCCTCTGATTTCAGATTCGTCATGCAAACCACCCAATGCCATGCGGATATATTTACGTCCCAATGCCTTAGCGATTGACTTTCCAAGCGAGGTTTTACCAACCCCTGGAGGGCCATATAAACACAAAATTGGGGCTTTCATATTGCCCTTCATTTTGAGTACTGCCAAGTATTCAATGATACGTTCTTTTACTTTTTCTAAACCAAAGTGATCGGCATCTAATACTTTTTGAGCCTTTTTTAAATCGAAATTATCTTTCGTTGTTTCGTTCCAAGGCAAATCAACCAATAATTCTAAGTAGTTGGTCAACATTGGATACTCTGGCGACATCGAATTCGTCCGTTGAAGCTTATTCAATTCCTTCTGGAAATGTTCCCCAACCTCTTTCGACCACTTCTTATTTGCTCCTCTTGCTCTGATTTTATCGACCTCCGCTTCAGGCGTATCCACACCCAATTCTTCTTGCAACACTTTAATTTGTTGACGTAGGTAGTAATCTCGTTGCTGCTGGTCAATATCGCTACTTGCTTTACTTTGAATTTCTCTTTTCAATTCTAGCAAGTCAATATCTTTCATCATAAACTCTAGGAGCTTATGAGCTTGTTCTACTCCGTCACGCATTTCAAGTAAGCTTTGTTTTTCGCTTAAATCGCCATTAATGTTGGCAGAAAGGAAATGCACTAAGAAACTAGGCGATTCAATATTATCAAGAGCAATTTGAGCTTCTCTTGGAATATCAGGATTCAGCATCAAAATTTTTGATGCCATTTCACGAAGCGTTTGTACAAGGGCTTTATTTTCTCTGTCTAATTTCACAGGGAAAGAGTCTTCGATATAAGAAACTTTCGCCACCAGATTGGGCTCTGTTTTCACATATTCTTGTACTTCAAAACGCTTACGTCCTTGAACAATAATGGTTGTATTGCCACCTGGCATCACAATCATTTTAATGATGTGAGCCACCGTACCAACGGCATACATATCCTCCGCTAAAGGTTCTTCTTTATTTGGGTTTGCTTGTGTAACTACCCCAATTGTCCGATTTCCTTTGTACGCTTTTTTCACTAATCGCACTGATTTTTGTCTTCCTACGGTAATCGGAATCACCATTCCTGGGAATAGGATTAAATTACGAATAGGCAGCACAGGCAACTCGTCTGAAAGCTCCGAAAGATTAGTTTCATCTATCTGCTCTGAACCTAAAGGAATCAATTCAATACCATCAAAGTCTGAACCTTCAGAAAAGCGAATATTATCCAAAAAGAATTTTTTATTATTGTTCATATATTCAAATCAATAAATTTGGAAAGGACTATTTACAGCCTTACGATTGCTGTATCTTCAGCACGTTAACAGGTTTTTTCCAAATTCAACTGTACATTTGTCACACTAATACCTTAAACTTAAAATTAAAACTTAATTCCGTTACATCAAAATACGAATTAGTAAAAGGTCAAAAGCCATGCCAATAGACATTTTGTCAGTGTTTATGCCATTTTTGTTTCTCGCTTGTACAACTGAATCGTATTCTCTAATCCTAGGTAAAGAGCATCGCAGATAAGTGCATGGCCAATCGATACTTCCAATAAATTAGGAATATTTTGTTGAAAATAACGAAGGTTTTCTAGGCTCAAATCATGCCCTGCATTGATTCCTAAGCCCAACTCATTAGCACGTACTGCTGCGGTAATAAAGTCAGCAATGGCAGCCTCTCTATTTTTTGCATAGTTTTCAGCATAAGGCTCTGTATAAAGCTCAATGCGGTCTGTCCCTGTTTCTTTCGCTCCTTCTACCATACGAACATCGGCATCTACAAAAATAGAGGTACGAATTCCAGCTGCTTTAAACGTTTGTACCAAATCAATCAAGCGGTCTTTGTGCGTAATCGTATCCCAACCAGCATTTGACGTAACTGCCCCTAAGGCATCAGGCACAAGGGTTACCTGTGTTGGGCGAGTTGCCAATACTAATTCAACGAATTTTGCTTCTGTAGGATTGCCCTCAATATTAAATTCGGTGGTAACTACTTCTTTTAAGTCATAAACATCTTGGTAACGAATATGACGCTCGTCTGGGCGAGGATGAACCGTAATTCCCTCAGCACCAAAACGTTCACAATCTAATGCAGCTTTTACAACATTTGGATTATTCCCTCCTCTTGAGTTACGAATCGTAGCAATCTTGTTTATGTTAACGCTTAATTTAGTCATGGTTCTTATTAAATTTTGTAAATTGCAGCCTGGAAATAGTACAGCCCGTTAAACCAATAAGAGGTTTTTGAAACCTTGTAGGTTTCCTTTAAACTAATTTATTGGTTCTAAAACTCTGTACATCCACCTAATTGAACAATTCAAAGAGTAAGAATGTTCTAATTCTACTCCAAAGTTAATGAATTGGAATTTAATCTGTAAACATTCGTAAAATGTCACTAAAAACCAATATCGAAAGTGGTATCAAAGATGCCATGCGTGCAAAAGACCAAGATCGTCTTCGTACTTTAAGAGCAATCAAAGCGTTAATTTTATTAGAAGAAACTTCTGGTGGAGCAAGTGCTGAGATTTCGGAAGAAACCGAAATCAAAATGTTGACCAAAGCTGCAAAACAACGTAGAGACTCTCTTGAAGTATTTTTGGCTCAAGGAAGAGAAGATTTAGCAGAGAAAGAGCAAATCGAATTGTCTATTATTGAAGAGTTTTTACCAAAACAATTGACAGAAGAAGAACTGAAAGAAAAAGTGCAAGAAATTATTGCTCGTGTAGGAGCTACTGGCCCTGGCGATATGGGTAAAGTAATGGGTGTTGCTACTAAAGAATTAGCAGGTATTGCAGATGGTAAAGCCGTTTCTATCTTGGTGAAATCGTTGTTAGCATAAAAATAATGTTGAATTTTGGATGTAATCATCTGATGAACAAGGTTTTGATTAAAACAAAATAATCACTGAGTTACCATTGATTACTTCAACCTATACATCAATATTAGATTCGTTTATTAGTTCAAAAGCTGCTTGGTAAATCGTAGGATTTATCGGGCAGCTTTTTTGTTGTGCATGGTGACTGAAGTCACCAGCTAATAGAAGACAAACTTGAAGCATTTTCACGGTTCGAGTTACAGAAATGTCCCTATATCAAAGGCTTTCCGCTGATTTTTCCGTAACTTGCTGAGTATTTGTGCATTTTCAGTCCATTTAGACCTAATGGCTTCATTATTAATCAGTAAATAGGTCCATAAATTAGTATTATAACATGGAAACGACGGCGGTTAGTCCCAAAAAAGATATACGTAAACTTACGCTTGCTCAGCTCAAAGACGTGCTAGTGGAACAAGGAGAGCAAGGTTTTAGAGCCAAACAAATTTATGAATGGCTTTGGAAAAAGTCGGCTCAGAGTTTTGATGAAATGACAAACCTTTCAAAGAAAACTAGGGAGGTCTTAAACGAGACCTTTGAAATTCGAGCGGTTCAGGTTGAAGAAAAACAAGTCAGTGCAGACAAAACAATTAAGTCTTCTTTTAAGCTGTACGACAGCAATTTAGTGGAAGGTGTGTTAATTCCTGCCGATGACCGTATGACTGCCTGTGTATCCTCACAAGTGGGTTGTTCATTGACCTGTAAATTCTGTGCTACGGGTTATATGGATAGAAAGCGTAACCTTGACCCTGCGGAGATTTACGACCAAGTAGTGCGTATCAAAGACCAAGCGGAAAGTCATTACCAAACGCCTTTGACCAACATTGTCTATATGGGTATGGGCGAACCTTTATTGAACTATGCCAACGTATTGGCTTCTATCGAACGCATTACTTCGCCAGAAGGTTTGGGAATGTCACCAAAGCGTATTACGGTTTCTACGGCTGGTATTGCCAAAATGATTACCAAATTGGGCGATGATGAGGTGAAGTTCAATTTGGCCTTATCACTACATGCGGCCAATGATGTAAAGCGTGACCAAATCATGCCCATCAACGAGTCGAATACCTTAGAAGCCCTCAAGGAAGCTCTTCTACATTTCTACAAAAAGACAGGCAATCGCATTACCTTAGAGTACATTTTATTCTACCGTTTTAACGATACCCTAGAAGATGCAAAAGAACTTTGGCAATTTGCAAAACAGTTTCCATGCAAAATCAACATCATCGAATACAACCCGATTGCCGAAGCGAATTACACCAATACAGACCCCGCAACCTTAGATAAATTTGCGAAGTTTTTAGAAAGTAAGAACATGGTGGTTAATGTACGTCGCTCAAGAGGAAAAGACATTGATGCTGCTTGTGGACAACTAGCAGGTAAGAAAAAAGAATCGACAGAAGAGTAAACAAAAAAGGTTTAAGCTAGTGCTTAAACCTTTCGTTTATTATCCAAAAAACAAATCCTATGAATAGAATTTGTGTCCTAGATTATATATATAAATATATCAATAAATATCAACTATAATAAAACTTTATTTCTTTAATAAGGAAACAAAAATAATAACTTTTGTATCATTATCCATCCTTGCTCGCAAATTTACGTCATTATTCTGAGAATAATACAATTTCAATACTTTTTTCGACGGATGTCGCTTTTTGCTCGACAAAAGCCTAAAATTCCCCTTTGGCTCTTTATTTTATAGTTAAATAACTAACTTAAAACCTTCTCCATGTAAGTTTACAATTTGAATAGAAGACTCTTCTTTGAAAAACTTTCTTAGTTTTGTTATATAAACATCCATACTTCTTGCATTAAAATAGGTATCATCTCCCCAGACCATCTTTAATGCAAAGCTTCTACTAACAGGTTTTCCTAAGTTTTCACACAACAATTTAAGCAACTCACTTTCTTTCGACGTTAACTTTTGATTATTGTCACCATGACGAAGTACTTGTTTTTCATAATCGAATACATAAGCTCCTATCACAAAGGAACTTGCAGGCTTTACTTCTTCTGAACCTGCTACTTTCTGACTTCTTCGCAAGATTGCCTGAATACGAGCTAATAACTCTTCCATTGAAAATGGCTTTGTCATATAATCATCCGCTCCAACCTTAAATCCTTGCAAGGTATCATCTTTCATCGACTTGGCTGTCAAGAAAATAATGGGCGTATCTTTATCAGACATTCGTACCTCTTTTGCCAACGTAAAGCCATCTTTTTTAGGCATCATTACATCAAAAATACACAGGTCATATACACTCAATACGAACTTAGACAACGCCTCATCCCCATCTTTCACTAAGGTAGTATCATAACCTTTTATTGTTAAATATTCTTGAAGTAATAAACCCAAATTGGGGTCGTCTTCTGCTAGAAGTATTCTTGCCATTGGAAATAATTATATAGTACTATGTTAACTTATTTACGTAGATTTTGTTTTTGCATTTTAAACTATCTCCTGCTTCTTAGGTAAGATTACTTCAAAGGAACTTCCCTCTCCTAAGATGCTTTGTACGTTGATTTTACCATGGTGTTTTTCCACAATAGTTTTCACATAGCTTAAGCCCAACCCAAAACCTTTTACATCATGCACATTACCCGTGGGTACACGATAAAACTTATCAAAAATATTTTTCACAGACTCTTTAGTCATCCCGATTCCCTTATCACTAATGGTAATCGACAGGCCGTTATCTACATCTTTCGTCGAAATGGTTATCCACGGACGTTCAGGTGAATATTTATTGGCATTATCCAAGAGGTTAAAGATGATGTTTGTTAAATGTACTTCATCTGCCAACAATGCCGAATCAAGAGCTTGCAAATCCAAATCAATCAATCCCTCTTTTTGTTCAATCTGAGGGCTAATATTTTCGAGTACTTGTTCAATTACTTCATGTACATTCACCTCTCCAATTTTCAATTTCAGTTCGCCCCGTTCCATTTGAGCCGTTTGCAATACCTTTTCGACCTGCGAGCCCAAGCGTTTATTTTCGTCTTTAATGATATTCAAATAACGGCTAAACATCGAACTATTAGCAGCAACATCTTTGTCTTGCAACATTTGAGTAGCCAACGAAATGGTCGAAATAGGCGTTTTAAACTCATGCGTCATGTTATTGATAAAATCGTTTTTCACATCCGCTAATTGCTTTTGTTTTACGATTGTACTCACAGCTACATAAAAACAACCCAACACGACCAAAATCAACAAGAGTGAAGACGCATACATGACCCACATATTGCGAATAACGTACTGGTCTTGATTAGGGAAATATACTCGTAGATAATTACCCGTATTTGTAAAATCATTCGGGAATAAATTGACGGTATAGGTATCTTTATCGTTTTTTAAGCCCCTCGTTTTATAGTTTATCGACGACGCAAAATGTAAATAACGAGGCTCATCTTGGGTACTAACGCCATATTCAAAAGGAATATTAATGCCTTTCATACTGATTTCATGACGCAATAAAGAATCTAAAATTACATAATTGATGCGGTCGTAAATATTTCTTTTCTGAAATAAGAAATCATTAAATACCTCTTTGGCTAATTCCGTTTTACTTTTGGCCAATTCTAAATCTGCCGAACTTGTAATCAGCCGATCTTCGTGCTTGCTCGAATGCTGCTTATCTTCACTTGACTTCTTTTTGGCTTTCCGAATCGAATCCTTCTGTATGAGGGCCTGTTCTTTTTCTTGAATCATGCCCATCAGAATTTGATCTAGTTGCTTATCTTCATTGACCCGTTTTTGGAGTTCGGCTAAATCCATATTAACCGAATATTCTTCATACTCTCGAATTTCGCCGTTAGGTAATATCTCCGTTCCTTTCGATACCTGAATATCAGAGGGAACCGTGATAGTTGCGACACCATCTAGGTTCAACATAGAGGCTGTAGGACTCAGAGAAGTTGCTATTTTGGCTGCAGCAGGCTTGACTTTGCTCTTAGGAGTATGTACGGGCTTAGCAATTGCCATAAGGCGTTGTTGCTTCTGGTCAGCTTCTAGTTTACGCTGAGCCATATAATAAAACTCCTGCTGTCCTAAGCGTCTTACTACTTGTTGCATCGCATCACGAACATCGCTTCCGAATTGCTCTTTTTTAGACCGCATCGTAAAGCCAAGCCAATAAAGCTGGAAAGCAATAAGCCCCAGAAGAGCAAAACTCATTAAGGCGATGATATATTGAATCTTACGTTTGGTCATTCAACAAATTAGTAGTGGTTTGGCAACTGTTCCGCTAATTAACGCTACAAAATTAATTGAATTATATTGCCGACATCTCCCTTTAACATCTTTTAACAAAAGAAGCACAACGAATTAAATCGCTGTGCTTCTTTTGTTTATGCTTTATGTTGTAAAATCAGGGCTGTGAGCTGATGAGCAGGAACAACACCCGATTGCCGCCAGAGTTGCTGTCCATTTTTGTAAAGAATCAGCGTAGGAACTCCTTGTATCCGTAATTCTTGTGCCAAAGCAGGGGTTTTATCCACATCTATTTTCACAATTTTGACATTGTCTCCTAATTGCTTTTTGACGTTTTCTAAAATTGGCCCCATGGTTTTGCAAGGCCCACACCAAGTCGCATAAAAATCGACTAATACGGGTGTTTCACTTTTGATTATATCTTGAAATGACGTTGCCATATTTTTCTTGTTTACATATTACAATCACAATGCTCAATACATTCTATCAGCTTGACCACCTCCCGAAGTTTTAAGGAATAAAACACATTTAATCCGTCTTTCTCCGAACGTAAAATCCCTTTTAACTTCATGTTAATCAGGTGATGCGATAATAAAGACTGCTCGCAAGATAATCGCTCGCAGATTTCATTGACAGACAGTTTTTCATTGAGAGAAAGCAAGTCCACAATCGCCAAACGTGTTGGATGAGCTACCGTTTTTAAGATAAAAGCAGCTTTCTCTAACTTCTCTTTATTGATACTATATGATGCAGTTGTCATGGTCTTTTAATTTAACAAACAAATATATGAACAAATCTTCATATAATCAATATATCGTAATGGTGAATGTTTAATGATGAATGCGTAATGTTGGGATGATGACATTATAATCGGCTCATAATCAATTATATT
>JALRIJ010000086.1 GCA_023255485.1 Flectobacillus sp. | reverse complement strand
AGGCTAATTGCTCTGGACTTAAATCGCTGTTAACAAATAGCTTATTGCTTTTTACGTTGTAAAATGAACGTACCGCAAATAAATCTGGGTGACTGTCTTTCGTGAAGGTTTCGATGCTATACCCAAACTCTTTAACTAGCAACTCACCTAACAAACTGGCATTGGGAGAGGTAACATTGGCAATGCCATATACTTTTCTGAATTCTTGAGCAGCGGCTTCTATTTCGGGGAAATAGTTGTCGTACATTTCCTTGTAAGAACGCAAGACTGAAAAGTAAAACTTCTGTATATCAATATCGTAATGACGGCTAATTTGGGTAATTGTGCTAATAAATGCTGAAATTTTGGCAGGAGCTTCCGACATTAAGGAAATAAAATCGGCAGGGTCAACGCCAAAAATTTCTAGGGGTAATTGGGTTAAAATATTAGAATTTAAAAAATCAGAAATGGGTTCTAATTTCTTACTTAGTCGCAACGAAACGAGTGAGTCGTAATCAATCTCAAGTGCTTCGGACAAGGCCATGATTTTTTCTGTCTTGGGATATTTTTTCCCTTTTTCAATCTCATTCAAATACGAAATGGACAGCCCTGATTTTTCAGAAACTTCACTTAGGGATAATTTTTTATCAAAACGGAGTTGTCTGATTTTCAAACCAAAAATCACTTTTACTTTGTCGCTATTTGCACTTATCTTCATCTTTCTAATTTCGGGGTATGCGGATAATTAAAGAAACCTAGGACAGGTTTTTCGTATCTACACAAAGATAGGAATAATCTTAAACAAGCATGAATAGCTTTTTAAAAACAACGCTATAAATTCTTGTTTAAGTAATAAAAAAAGTCCTGAAGAAGTGATTCTCTTCAGGACTTTTCTTTTGGAAGGGGGCGGGAGTTCAATAAAGTAAGGATAGCGTTTTAATGAACACGAACATGGAATTCGTGTGAGGGGGGTATGGAACAGTAGGCTGTTCCCCAGGGTATTTACTAAGGGTGAATGGCTGCAAGGGGAAGATGCTTCCCTATTTTTGCATTACAGTCTTCGCAAATGGGGTTTTCCCAATCGCTCAAATTCTGAATGGTCTTCTCTGCGATATTGGTCAAGGCTTCTTTCGTTAAAAAAGCTTGATGCCCTGTGATAATGACATTGTCAAAATTCATCAGGTTGAGTAATAATTCGTCTTTTGCTTCTGAAGCGTAATGATTTTTGAAGAAAATACCCTTCTCAAATTCATATACATCTAGTCCTGCCGAACCGATTTGACCACTGCGTAAGCCATCCATCAGAGCGTGTGTATCAATGATAGGCCCACGGCTTGTATTAATGAGCATTACTCCTTTTTTCATTTTAGCGATACTCTCTTTATTAATGAGATGCTTGGTTTGTGGAGTAAGGGGTAAATTTAAACTGATAATATCTGCCTGTGCATAGAGTTCGTCGAGCGTTACATAGGTGAAATGGTGCTTTTTAGCATGAGCCTTATCTTCGACAATGTCATAGACTAGTACATGGCAGCCAAATCCGTGTAAAATATCGGCGACAACAGAGCCAATGGTACCGAAACCAATGATGCCCACTGTTTTTTGGTGCATATCAAAGCCAATCAAGGAAGATAATTCAAATTGATATGCATGAGATTTTTTATCCGCTAAAATCAATTTACGATTTAGTCCTAACATCAAAGTAATGGCGTGTTCTGCTACAGAATAGGGAGAGTAGGAAGGAACGTTGCCAATGGTAATATCTAAGGTTTTTGCAAGTTCTAAGTCAATATGGTCTGTACCTACCGAGCGGGTGGTAATATAGTTAACGCCCAATCCTTTCAATTTTTTAAGAACGGGTGCACTGGCATCGTCATTCGTGAAAATCGCTATGGCCTCGTGCCCTGATGCCAAAGAAGCGGTATCAATTGTTAAAGGTTTATTGGTAAGCGTTAGCTCATGGCAGTGATTATTGGCTTCTAGTAAATAAGATTCTTCAAATCCTTTTACGCTGTACATAATCGTTTTCATAAAGTCATCTGTTTAATTGATACCTAAAATTACCCACGAATGACCACTATACGTATGATGGCTGGTAGGAATTAAAGTGACTTTTGTCATTTTTGAAAAGAGATTTAAGTTTTTGTGAATCAGTGGTTTGTATGACGAACATCATAGTTTTTGTTTAGTAAAATGGAGAGATTTATATCACAATAAAACAACAAAAGCCATGAATACGATTCTTGTTCCAACCGACTTTAGTGCTGTGGCGAAAAAAGCCACCGATTTTGCTGTTAGCCTAGCAAAAACGCTAGATTTGAAAATCAAATTAGTACATGCCTATCAGATTGAAACAGCTTTTACCTACGAAGCCGCTTCGGTGATTGAGGCTCAAGTAGAAGCGGTTCGAGAGGAGAGCGACAAGCAATTAGCAACTCTGAAAGCGCAGTTGTTAGCTGAGCAAGGAATAGAAGTGGAAACCTTTGGGGCTTACGGGCCTATCGTGGATGTTATGCTAGATTTAGCAGACGAACAAAAAGAAGCCATTTTTGTAGTCATGGGAACACGAGGCCGTCATAGTACGATGGAGCGTCTGTTGGGGTCTAATGCTTATCATGTATCCTTTAATAGCACTTGTCCTGTCTTTGTGATTCCAGAAACAACAGAATTACATGACTTAAAACATGTGGTGTATGCCGCTGACTTCCAGAAAGATGAAGTAGTGGTAGCCAAAAAGGTAATTGATTTGGCTCATTTATTGAAAGCCCAACCCGAATTACTTCATGTGCATACGCTTTATGAACCCTATTTAAGTAACGACCGTGAAATAAGTAAGCATTTGGAAGAGGAATTTTCGGAAGAAGGTTTGGTCAGCAAGCTTTATTTAGCGGAGGGGATTGAAGAAGGAATCGAGCGTTTTGTAGAGCAACATAAGCCTGACTTATTGGTATTAGCCATGAAAGAAAGAGGATTTTTGGAACGAATGCTACACCATAGCGTAACTAAACATTTTATCCAAACGCTAAACATCCCGATGTTGATTTTGCCAGCGAAAGAAGTTCTTAATGCGTAATTTTTTAATGTGTAATGATTAGTGCGTAATGGTTAATGTTGGATTGCGAATGTTAGTGGAGTGATGGATAATGTGTAATGCGTAATGATGAATGCTTAATGGTTAATGTTTGATTGCGAATGCTAGTGGAATGATGAATGAATAATTGTCAGTTGTAGTAATCTGTTAATCAGATAGTTATGCATTTGTTGCCACGTGCACACCATTACGCACTAATCATTACGCATTCATCATTACTCATTAAAAATTACGCATTAAAAAATTATTCAAACACTTTATCTTTAGCCGAAAGGTAGTCACACATTTTTAGCATTAGATAACGCTTTGCTAGAGGATATTCCTCCATTAATAGCAACATCATGGAACGTTCAAATACCAACATTTCAGAGCGTTCTAGTATCTTCACACTATAGTGATGAGGTTCTTCAGCAATAAACTCTTCTAGTCCAATAAAACACTTAGCATTGTTTAAAACGATAGGCTGAGTTTTATTTTGATCGTTAATTAGTGCAATTTTTCCATCCTTTAAATAGAAAACATAATCAGCACTCTGTCCAGCTCGATAAAGGTGCTCTCCTTCTTTGAAACCGAGTTCAATGCCACTCGCCAATATTTTCCTTTCGGTATCTAACATCATGTTGTATTAATCTACATTAAAACTGGTTCTTTTTTGTCAACTCTAAACGAAATTACAGATTCTCGTTATGAGTTGAAATGATAAATGTTAATCTCAAAGCCTGTTTTTATCAGGGTTTTATGTACATCTGTCATGAGTGCATGTTAGCTTTTGGCGGTAAGCTGACATGCGGAGGGGCAGACTATTCGTACATAGAACTAATACGCATTAAGACTTCAGGTTTCAAAATCGTGACGGTACTCCCGTGGGTAGATACGATACCTTCCTCTTTAAATTCAGACAAGAAACGAATGACCGTTTCTTTGGCTGTACCCACAATAGACGATAAATCTTCACGAGAAATGGCTATTGAAAAAGTGCTTTCTCCCTCTTTCTGAAACGTTGTTTTTAGTAATAATAAGGCTTCTGCCAGGCGTTCACGCACAGGTTTCATCGCTAAATGAACAAATTTGTCTTGGGTTTCGCCGAGCGATTTTGCCAACATACGCATCAAATCGTTGGTCACTTGTGTATTATTGGTAAGCAAATCGTTGAATTCGGAGGCTGGAACAAAGCAAACATCGCAGTCGTCCATCGCCACAGCCGAAGCAGTGTATTTTGAGTTGTCAATTAAAGAGCGAAAACCCAAGGTGTCCCCCTGCTTGGCCAAACGGATGATTTGTTCTTTGCCGTCTGAGGCCATTCTACTTACTTTTACTTTACCACTGTAAACACAGAAAATACCCAGAGGACGATTGCCTTCATGGAAAATGACTTGTCCCTTTTTGTAGGTATTAAAACATTTGGTTTCCGAAAGTGTCGATAGCTCCGTTGCCGAGCAACTTTTGAATAAAGAAGTATGCTTGAATTCGCAAGATTGGCAAGATGGTGTACTTGGTCTGGTCATGGTTACAATGTGCGTTAATACTGATAAATATCATTCAACGAAATTGCATAAAATCAATTCGTTCAACTATGATTTTACTCAGTTTTTTCACTTATGTTTCTCATGTTGTTTCCATAGACAGGCCTTCATCTTTGTTGTGGTATTTGTAAAATGTAAAATAATTAAGAAGATGGAAACTGTTATTTCAGCCCCTGCCACCTGTTACCATTGCGGTAACGAATGCCCCGACGAGACGATTCATATTGAAGAGAAAAACTTTTGTTGTGACGGTTGTAAAACAGTTTACCAGATTCTTGATCAAAACAATTTATGTCAATACTACGAAATTGATAAAACTGCAGGCGTTCGTCCACAAATTGCTCGTTTAGCCTTCTTGGATAATGCTGAAATTATTAATCAATTAATTGATTTTCAGAATGATGAAATAATTAAAATAAGCTTCTATATCCCTTCTATCCATTGCAGTTCGTGTTTGTATTTACTCGAAAATCTCTACAAAATTCACCCTGCTGTTCGTTCTTCTAAGGTAGATTTCTTACAAAAACAAGTGGTTGTTACCTTCGAGAAAAAAGCTCTTTCAGTCCGTGAATTATGTGAGCTATTGACCTCTTTGGGCTATGAACCCCTTATTAGTTTGAACGATGTTGTAAAGGAAAAACAAGCTCCTTCCTACCGAAAACTATTGACTCAAGTAGCTGTGGCGGGTTTTTGTTCGGGTAATATCATGCTCTTTAGTTTCCCTGAATATTTAGGGCTACAAGACGATACCTACAAACATTTATTTGGTTATTTGAATATTATTTTAGCCTTGCCTGTGGTATTCTACTCGGCTTCGGGGTATTTTGATTCGGTTTGGAAGAGCCTTAAAAAAGGAATTATCAACATTGATTTTCCGATTTTGTTGGGAATTTTGGTCGCCTTTTTCAGAGGTACTTACGAAGTGCTTTTCTTGGATGGAGCAGGGTATTTTGATTCCCTGACGGGCTTAGTCTTCTTTCTGTTGATTGGAAAATGGTTTCAACAAAAAACCTTTAATTTCTTATCCTTTGAACGAGACTATAAATCCTATTTTCCCTTGGCTGTTACTCGTTTAGTGCTTGGCAAAGAGGAGGCGATTCCTGTGAATAATTTGAAGAAAGGTGATAAAATCATCGTGCGTAATGGCGAGTTAATTCCTGCCGATTCGATGCTTTATAAGGGAATGGCTTCGATTGATTATAGTTTTGTAACAGGAGAAGCGGCTTTAGAAAATAAAAAAGTAGGTGATTTCCTATATGCAGGTGGTCGTCAGGTAGGGGAGAGTATCGAAATGGAAGTCTTGAAAGAAGTTTCCCAAAGTTATTTAACCCAACTTTGGAATAACGATACCTTCCAAAAAGAACAAGAAAGCGGGATTAAAACCTTTGCCGATTTGGTCGGAAAATACTTTACGATTTCGGTGTTGACCTTAGCGACGCTTGTGGGTACGTATTGGTATTTCCACGATGCCAGCCGAGTGATGAACGCTTTCACGGCTATTTTGATTATCGCTTGTCCTTGTGCTTTGTCGCTGAGTTATCCTTTTGCCTTAGGAAATGGCTTACGTTTGTTAAGCAAAAAACATTTTTATCTCAAAAATGCGGAGGTCATTGAAACCATGGCTCATTGCGATACCATCGTGTTTGACAAAACGGGAACATTAACAACCTCAGAAGGAAGTTTACCTATTTTTCATGGACTTCGTCCTTTGACGGCTTTTGAGCAAATGATGGTTGGTTCATTGGTGCGTCATTCGTCGCACCCGATTTCTCAAAAAATTAAAGAACTATACCATGAGCCTAAAGCCTTAGCCATTGAAAATTTTGAAGAAATTGCAGGAAAAGGGATTAAAGGAACGTATCATGGACATCAGTTGGTACTAGGTTCGTACCAGTTGGTAGTACCAGAAAGTTTACCTTTAGAAAGTAGCTTTAAAGCGAGCGTTGCTCACCTTAAAATTGACGACAATTACTTGGGTTATTTCAGTTTGCCGAACCATTATCGTGAAGGAATCGAAAGCCTGATGCAGCAGGTACAAGGCAAGTACGATACGTATTTGCTTTCGGGAGATAACAACGCCGAAAAACAGAATTTGTTAGCATGGTTTGGCGATACTACCAAAATGCGATTTGAATGTAGTCCCCAAGATAAGCTGAACTTTATCAAGAACTTACAAGCAAAAGGTAAAAAAGTCATGATGGTTGGCGACGGCTTAAACGATGCAGGAGCCTTGAAACAAGCCAATGTGGGCATTGCCATTACGGATGATACCCTCAACTTTACGCCATCAAGCGATGCCATTTTGGAAGCCCCTTTCTTGAATCAGTTACCTTCATTTTTAGCATATACCAAAGATGCCTTAACCGTGATTCGAGTAAGTTTTGTAGTTTCGTTGGTGTACAACTTTATTGGCTTGACTTTTGCGGTATCAGGAACATTGTCACCTGTAGTCGCAGCTATATTGATGCCAATTAGTTCAGCCACCATGGTCTTGATTGCTACCACAGGAATGATTTGGAGAGGAAAGAAGTGGTTAGGTGTATAAGAACTGAAACTGTTAAAATTTAGATTATATAGTATGAGAATGGTACAGCCTGTTAGGTTGTACCATTTTTTTATGCTTAACTTTTGGTAATTAATTTGTACTATTTCTAGGTAGTATATTTCCGATTGGAAGGGGGTGTGTTAAATTTTTAATAAATTTAGTATTTGTTTTTTATTGCAAAAAGCTCTTGATTTAACAAATTTAGGGCTTTTTGTTAATGTTTTGGTTACAGAGTTCTATGGTGGGGTATTCTACCTTTGTAGTCCTAATTCCACAAGAAAGGTTTTGTCTATTTGTACTTTTATTAGAATAGAGGAGCTTTTGAATTAGGAGAATACTCAACCATACTCATCAAATCAACATGAACAAACTGTACCCCGTACTGAATAAACACGTAGCTCTTAGTGTTTTGTTTGGTATATCGTTCGGTCTAACGCTTAATCCGTTAACAGCCAACGCTAACCTAACCCCTTCTTCATCCCTTATTGCTGAAGCACCCATTAAAGGACGAGTGCTTGACGCAAAAACTAAAGAGCCGCTTATTGGTTGTACTATTTTCGTGAAAGGAACGAAAAAAGGAACAACAACAGACATCAAAGGTGATTTTAAATTAGTAACAGACGCTCAGGCGACAATTGTCATCAGCTTTGTAGGTTACGAAAAACAAGAAATTGCCCTTGGTGGTAGAAATGTAGTAGAAGTACTTCTAAAATCAACGACTTCCGATTTAGATCAGGTGGTGGTAATTGGTTATGGTAGTTCTTCTAAAAAGGATGTATCTGCTTCGATTAAAACGATAAAAAGTGCTGATTTCAATCAGGGTATTATCAACTCTCCCGAACAATTATTACAAGGTAAAGTATCTGGGGTAAATGTAACGTCTGCCAGTGGTGAACCAGGAGGAACGTTGAACATCACCGTGCGTGGCCCAGGTGGAGTACGTACAGGAAGTACCCCTTTATTTGTAGTCGATGGTTTTGCCTTAGATAACTCAAGTACGGGTGGAGCAACCAATCCATTGAACTACTTAAACCCACAAGACATTGAAACAATCGACGTATTGAAAGATGCTTCGGCAACGGCTATTTACGGGGCAAGAGGTGCAAACGGGGTGGTGTTGATTACTACCAAAAAAGGAAAGTCGGGTTTCTCTACCTTCAATTATTCGGCAAGTTATGGTATCTCGACTATGGCAAGAGCTTTGAATGTGTTTAGTGCAGACGAATACCGCAAGCAAGTTCCCGCAGTGGGAGGCGTGTTGGAAGACCTAAAAGGTAATACGGATTGGCAAAAAGAAATTAGTAGAACAGCCATTACACAAAACCACAACGTATCCTTTGGTGGTGGAGCTGATAGATTGACGTATTATGCTTCCTTTGGAATTCAGAACCAAGAAGGTATTTTGAAGAATAGCCAAATGGACAGATATTCGGGACGTATCAATGCGAGCCAGAAGTTCTTAAATGACCGTTTGACGGTTGACGTTAATTTGAATGCGTCGCAAACGTATAACGAACGTCCTCCAATTTCTTCAATCATCGGTAGTGCTCTTTCGGCAAACCCAACGTATCCTGCTTATGATAGCAAAGGAGCAATTGCCTTGTACCAGTCGGTGACAAACCCTTTGATGACGCTAAAATTGCAGAAAGACATTACGACGATTACTCGTTTGGTAGGTAATATTTCTCCGTCTTTCAAAATCATGGATGGCTTGGTCTATAAGTTGAACTTCGGTATTGATAATTCTAGTTCTGCTCGTGACCTACAATCGTTGGCAAATGCAGTGCCGCAACAAGATGGTCGTTTAGAAACTATCAATATTTACAATACGAACCGTCTGATTGAAAACTACTTGACTTATACCAAAACGATTAAAGACCATGGTTTTTCTGCCTTATTAGGACATTCGTATCAGCGAATTTTCTTACAAGGACGTTCGTACAGCATTAACAAATTCCCGATTTCGGATATTGAACCCATCTATAACACAGGTTTAGGACAAGAGTTAACCTTGACTAACAACAAACCAACGGGCTATGCTCAAATCAACGAGTTACAGTCGTTTTTCTCCAGAGTAAATTATCAGTACAAAGACAAATATTTGTTTACCGCTACGGTCAGAGCAGACGGTTCTTCTAAGTTTGGTGATAAAAACAAATACGGTATTTTCCCTTCGTTCTCGGCAGGTTGGAGAATTTCGGAAGAAGATTTCTTGAAAGGTTCTGTCGTAAATAATTTAAAAGTAAGAGCAGGTTGGGGAAAGACAGGGAATCAAGAAATCCCTTCAAAAATCACGCAAGCACGTTTTACTTCTTCGGTTTCAGGTACAACAAGTTACCCGCTTAGCGAAACAGGAACTTATCCAGCAGGGACATCCTATTCTCGTTTGGCAAACCCAACCATTCAATGGGAGCAGTCAACACAAACGGATTTAGGTTTAGATTTCGCTTTCTTAAACGGAGCTTTATCAGGTACGATTGATGCCTTTCATAAAGTATCAGGAAATATTTTGTTAGAAGTAATTCCGTCTGACCCCGTGCAACCAGCAGGTACGTATTGGACAAATGTGGACAACATGACGATTACCAACAAAGGTTTAGAGCTTGAATTAAACTACCGTCGTAACAACTTAAACGGTTTGACTTATGAAGTAGGTGGAAACGTTACCTTCATCAAAAACGTGGTAGATAATTCGCCTTATACCGTTATTCCATCGGGTTCTGCTTCGGGTTCTGGTTTAACTTCTGCAACGATTAATGGCTATGTAAACGGACAACCGATTGGTACATTTTTCTTGAAAGAATTCTTAGGATTTGACGATAAAGGATTAAGTATTTATCGTGATACTAATGGCGATGGTGTAGTAGGAGACAACGACCGTATTGCAGCAGGAAGTGCCTTGCCGACGCAACAGTTCAACTTGTTCGGACGCTTAGGCTACAAAGGCTTTGATTTATCGGTGAACTTCAACGGTGTGTCTGGAAACAAAATCTATGACAACACGACCAATGCCAATTTCTACAAATTAAGACTATCGAAAGGCATTAACACAACGCCAGAATCAATTGCTTCTGCCAACGAATCGGTAAACAATGCAGCACCTGTTTCAACAAGATTTTTGAAAGATGGAGCGTTCTTCCGTTTAAATAACTTATCCTTAGCGTATAGCTTCGACACGAAAAAGCTAGGAATGAACAAGTGGATTTCGGGCTTGAAACTTTCGGTAACGGGACAAAACTTGTTCGTTATTACTAAATACGATGGCTATGATCCAGAAGTAAACACAGACGGTTCAATCAATGGGATTACCTCGTATGGGATTGACTATTTAAGTTATCCAAAAGCAAAAACGGTAATGTTTGGGCTTAATGTTTCTTTCTAAGAAATTGAATATTGACTATTTTCAAAAGACTTTCAATCATGAATCATAAATTAAGTATCTATTTTGTGTTGATAACTACCTTGTTGTTAGGTAGTTGTTCAAATCTTCAAGAACAAGTTTTGGATGAAACCTTTACTTCGAGCTTGTCGGAAAAAGAAGTAGCTGATGGTACATTAGCTCCTGTGTATGCCCTGTTACCAAGCATTTTTACACATACCAACTATTTTGCAATTCAAGAAATCTCTACGGATGAGGCTATTTTACCTTATCGAGGAGGAACAGATTGGGGCGATAACGGGATTTATATCGCTATGCACCAGCATACCTATTCTGCCAATGACCCTAACTTGAGAAGTACATGGAACTTGATTCTACAGGGTATTTCTCGTTCGATTACGGCTATCAATACCTTGAAAGATGCTAAGTCAGGGTCAGCACCCATGTATTTGGCAGAAGCAAGAGGGATGAGAGCGTATTACTCGATGTTAACGCTTGATTTGTTCGGAATGGTTTTCGTAAAAGATGATGTAGGCGAAACGTCTAAAATCATTAGAGGTACAGAAGCCGTTGAATACATTAAAAGTGAGTTGTTGGCAGTTGAACCAAATTTATCTACTGCGGCAATTGTAGGTTCTGGTCGTTTAACGAAGGCAGGTGTTTGGGGCTTGTTAGCGAGATTGTATTTGAATAATGCCGTTTATAGCGATGTATATGCCGCAAAACCAACGTTTAAGTCGGAAGACATGGACAAGGTAATTGAATATTGCGATAAAGTAATTGCGTCGGGGCAGTACCAATTATCGACTGATTATTTCGCTATTTTTGGGAATGATAACCATAACAATAAAGAAATTCTTTTTGCAGTTGACCAACGTGCTGATTTGAATGGACATAACCGTTTAGCGTATTTCTCATTGTCGGGAGACCAGTTTCCTTTGCCTGCGTTCCCTGGTGCTAACGGAACCGATGGCCCAGCGATTACTCCTGATTATTACCGTACTTGGGCGAATGCTTATGCTCCCCAAGACCCAACAGTTGACCCACGTTTCTACAAACAAAATCTTTCTATCTACTCAAATTTGGCAGATTCTTGCGTAGATGCAGCGAGTTTCAACATTAACAGAGGTATTTTAAGAGGACAACAATACGGGTTGATTCGTAAAAACGGAGCATTCTTGAAATGTGCAGATGGTAAAATGAAAGTGGGAAAATTGTATAACGATACTAGAAATAGACCAACATTGGAGGTGAACTTTACCGAACAAGTAGATTTTACTGTTGCAGGAAGTAACCATAATACAGGCTATCGTGTAGAAAAGTATGAATTTAGCAAGAAATCGTCGAGTGGTAGAAACTTAGGTGAAGCGGACATTGTGATTGTTCGTTTGGCAGATATTTACTTGATGCGTGCCGAAGCTAAATTGAGAAAAAGTAACGACGTGAGTGGAGCTTTAGCCGATGTGAACACGGTAAGAGCAGCAAGAACTTCATCGAAAGTTGCTCCAGCCCTTACTACAATGTCCTTAGATTTATTATATCGTGAAAGAGGTTTTGAATTTTATTGGGAGATGTTAAGAAGATCAGATATGATTCGTTTTAACAAATACGAAGATTCATGGACAGAAAAAA
>JALRIJ010000085.1 GCA_023255485.1 Flectobacillus sp. | reverse complement strand
GCCATCGTAAATCTTTTTTCCATCCTTAAACCACTGATAACTGCGACTGCCTGCAAGTATCGTAACGCTATTTGATGCGTATAGAGTAATCGTATCACCTTTTGAACAGATACTAGTAGAACCTAAGAAGCTATCATTCGTATAAACGGAAGGTTTAGGAATAACATTCTGAATGGATAACTTTTGAGTCTTGTAAACACAACTACCTTTTGTAAGTTGGGCATAGAAGGTAGCCGCCTCGCTACTTGTATAGGTTAAACCAGTCGCCTTGTCAATAGCCTGGCCATTTTTAAACCATTGAATTTTTACATTATTTCCCCAGTAGGTAGTATCTACACGATAGCGAGCGCTGGCTCCGTCACAGACATATAAGTTTGGAGGATTGCCAGTATTGTCACTCCTGTCCTCTATTCCGCTTTTATCAGAAATGCCATAATAAATAAAAGGCTTGTAAGAACAGTCATTAATTGTTACATTAGTTGACTTTGTATAACTACATCCAAAGTCGTCTTTGATTGTAACTGCATAAGTCCCTGCATTGGTTTTCTCATAGCCATTGATTGTAACACGACTAGAGGTATTTTTAAGATTGTTAGGCCCTGTCCAATCAAAGGAAAATCCACTTATATCGATGGAATTATTGTAAGCATAGACCAATAACTGAGCGTTGGAGGTATAATAGGATATACCTGTACTACTATTATAAGACCCAATTTTCACATTGGTAGTTAGCGTTGTTTTCCCATTAATGATACAGGTGTAGGTACCTGCCTGAGAGGTGCTAGCTTTGGTAATGCTTGGGTTTTGGAGGGAGGAGGTAAATCCATTAGGGCCTGTCCAAGCGTAGGTGTTGCCACCCGTTGCTTTTAGTTCTAAGGTAGGAGCGTTATCTGAACAAAGTGGTGAGTTCGACGAAATACTTTGACCAACGACTAATTTACATAGAAACAAAGTGAGGATGGTGAGTAATAGACGTTTAAACATGAGTAGATATTTAAGTTTAGTTTTGAAGTACAAAGGAAATGGAATGTTTTCGTCTTGCAAAATTTGCTTTCAAAGATTCTATAAAATCACTTTTGAAATGCTACTTTTATCCAAAAAAATCCACTTAACCCATTCCAAAACCACTCTTCACATTTCGGAATAATGAACCTACTTTTCGCACACCTTTGAGGCACGAATCTCGCTTTGAGAAACGAAAAACAACTAAAACCTTTTGTTGAAAATGAGCCTTTCTATTACTTCCATCATTGGCATTGCAGTTCCCTTGTTTTGCCTAATTTTTTACAAATTTATCTTTCGTTTATTGGGTATTATCATCGTTCCAGAAGACCGTATTGGGCTGGTAACGAAGAAGTTTGTCTTGTTTGGCGATAAAAAAGAACTACCCGATGGGCGTATTTTTGCCACCGAAGGCGAAGCGGGTTATCAGGCAAAACCGCTATCTCCTGGGATTTATTTCTGGTATTGGATTTGGCAGTATGACATTACCTTACAGCCTCTGACGGTGATTCCTACGGGTAAAATTGGGCTGGTCTTGGCACGTGATGGAAAAGAGTTGGAAACAGGTCGTATTCTAGGCCGTAAAATCGAATGTGATAGCTTTCAAGATACGGAAGCATTCTTGAAAAATGGGGGTAGAAAAGGGCGACAAACGGCTATTATAACGGCTGGTTCGTACCGAATAAATACCTTATTGTTTGAAGTACAGTTGACGGATTTAACAGAAATTCAAGAAAATATGGTTGGGATTGTGACGACCTTGGACGGTGCTTCTATTGAGGCAGGACAAATTTCGGGTAAGTCAATTGATGGGCACAATAATTTTCAAGACGTAGATGCTTTTTTGAATGGCGGAGGGAATAAAGGGCTTCAACAGCAGGTCGTCTTGGCAGGGTCTTATAACTTAAACCCGTGGTTTGTGAAGGTAGAAGAAATCCACATGACCGAAATTCCGATTGGGTATGTGGGGGTCGTGATTTCGTATGTGGGCGAAGATGGTGAAGACATCAGTGGAACAGAATTTAAACATGGAAATATTGTTTCAAAAGGGTACAAAGGGGTGTGGACAGAACCGCTTGGCCCTGGGAAATATCCAGTGAATACCTTTGTTCAAAAAATTGAATTAGTGCCAACGACCAACTTGGTACTCAACTGGGCGAGTGCAAGATCAGAATCGCACCAATTAGATAAAAACCTTTCGACCATTACGGTGCGTTCAAAAGATGGATTCCCTTTTAATTTGGACGTGTCGCAGATTATCCACATTCCTAATTACGAAGCTCCCAAAGTGATTGCTCGTTTCGGGAATATGCACAATTTGGTGAGTCAGGTGTTAGAGCCGACGATTGGTAACTATTTCCGTAACTCGGCACAAGGCTCTGATGTAATTTCGTTCTTGGGTTCTCGTACCCAACGTCAGGAAACGGCTCGGAAATACATTGGCGAAGTGCTTTCTCAATATAATGTCAATGCCGTAGATACGCTGATAGGGGATATTGTTCCGCCAGAATCGTTGATGAAAACCTTAACTGACCGTAAGTTAGCCGAAGAGCAAAAGGTAACTTATGATACGCAAAAAATGGCACAAGAAACTCGTCAGGCTTTAGAGAAAGAAACCGCCATTGCCGAAATTCAGAAGGATATTGTGAAAGCCGATCAAGGAGTTGTTATTGCTGAAAGAGTTGCTGATGCAGCCGTGAAAAAAGCACAAGGGGAGGCTCAAAGCTTGAAGCTACAAGCAGGAGCAGAGGCAGAACGGGTGAAATTACAAGCCAGTGCCGAATCGGAACGAATAAAGTTACTTGCTAATGCCGAAGCTGAAAAAATCAGTAAGACGGGTGCTGCCGAAGCGGAGAAAATCTTAGCCATTGGTAAAGCTGATGCCGAAGCATATCAATTGGCCGTTTCTGCGATGGGTGGAGACAACTTTACGCAGCTGAAAATCACGGAAAGTATCGGTAGAGAACGAATCAAGGTCATTCCAGATATTTTAATTACAGGAGGAAATAATGACCAAAATGGTGCTTTGAGCGGTCTGTTAGGCTTGCGTTTAATGGAAGAAATGACCAAGAAAAAGCAAGTTGATAAAGAGGAGGGTGGAGAAAATGTAAGTGCAAATTAATAGTTCTGAGCAACAATACGTTATTAGTATATCTGTTATCAGGAGGTGTTCAAAGTCAATAGGTTACCATCATCTTGGTGCAGAAATAGTAGCTTTAACTGACCAACTATTCCATTTAGCGGGTGAATTCATTTACCTGTTAAATGGAATAGTTTATTCTTTATACAAAAACAGTTGATTCTCTGACAAATTTTGTGGTAATATCCTTAGTTGCTACCTAGGATTTCACTATAAGTAAAACGACTTCGGTAGCCCTGTGAGGGCGATATGTCTCAGCAATGGGTGTTAGTCCATTGTCAAAATAGGAAGCTCCCCATAGTTAAGCCACCTTCTTTTTATAGGCCTTTGTTACCCTTCCAATAATGATTCCACCAATGACTCCAGGGGCAATCCATGCCATCAAATCAGGTACTAGTCCTTTGTTGTTTACTACCAAAAAAGCGGTTACCGTAGCAATGTAAGACCCACCCATTCTGCTGATGTGTCCATATAACCAATGGAGTTTTTCTACGCTTTTTTTACCCGAAAAAACCAACAAATCTGTCACGGCTAGTAGCATACAAAAAGCTCCAAAGACGGTGAATAAAATTCCAAAGAAGACATTGCTATATGCCACTACTACATAAACGGCATAAGCTCCCATTAACAGGCTACATCCTAAGGCTAGGTAGGCTCCTAACCAGTCTTGCCACCCTGCTTGAGTGACTTGATTTTTTAACTTGATAAGGCGTACTCCTGTGAAGGTATTGTAAAAACTAAACACGGCAATGCAACCTAAAAAGACTAGACGTACTTCAGGTTTGAAGCGGAGTAATGCCGTAAGAGCTACTAAAAACATAGCCCAATAGTAAACTTTTCCCCATAGAATATGAGCCTTTCCGCCTTTCTGGCTAAACATAGGAATGAGTCCGACAACTAAAGCGGTAAAGCCTGAAAGGATGTGTAAATAAAGTACGTAATGTAAGAATGTGTCCATGATATTGAGTGTTATATTGAATTGTGTTGGAGGTATTTACTGGTTGACTGAGACAAAGGTAGGGAGGTCAGAAGAGCTAAGTCAAGTAATAGGGCTATAGAACAACCTTTTGGGAGATTTGACAAAAAACAGGGAGTATCAGTGGTATTTGGGATGTTTGACAAAGCAGATTCTTCTAGGAGTAGTAAAGAAAAAGAGCTTGTAATAGCTTATTTTTTAGTTTATAAATCTCAAATACCTTCAAAAATACCGTTCACTCATTTTAGGAGCAAATAGTAAAGTCGGAGTTTTCTTATCTTGTTTTAAAACTGTAAATTGAACTACCAAAATAAAAAAACTATCACTTGCCCTTGGTGGCTTCAATCTTCGCTTAAGAATCTTCTTGTTAATTCTCTACACAACTTAGTATTATAATGTTATGCGTTCCTTGACAGTAGGAATTGATATGGGCAGTTTTATACATAGTTACGACACAATCATTTTACTAGAAAACCACTTGCAGGTTATTCGATAGTAAAATTACCATAATAGGACTTTTTGTTAAATTTATTACTAGGGTTGTATGACATCGTACAAACTAGTAAACATACTTGTAATAATGATTTTAAACTAATAACACAAAATCTAAACGTATGATGTTTTCTCAATTATTAGATAGTCTTTTTGTGAAGATTATACTAGGGTTATTGCTGATTCAGCTTGTCATGCTGGCCTTTTATTTTTCCAGAAAATCGTCTTCTTCTAAATGTCCTGTATGTGGCTCTGGCCATGGAGATCGTAAGAGAAGACCAATTTTGGTGCGTCTGTTTTTGGTCTATTTTTCAGGACTAAAATATTATCGTTGTATGAGTTGTCAAAGTCACTTTTTTGTAACGGGAGCATCTAACAAGCCCAAAACAATGGAGCTATCAGAGAAGGATTTTAACTTATAAAGAAGTGCTACTTGCGGATTGATACATCGTAGCAGCTAGGTGTTTTAGTAAACCGATAAGGATTTAGGTTGTTCTTCCATAGAACGTGTTACACCCAAATCCTCATCGGTTTATAGTGGCAATGAAAGGGGATTTAGTCAAGCACTAAATAAGGATGTTAGAAAAGTTCCCCTGCTCTAAATTTGGGTACAATTCCTAAATGTTTATAAGCGAGCTCTGTGGCTTCTCGTCCACGAGAGGTACGTTTTAGGAAGCCTTCTTGGATTAAGAAAGGTTCATAAACCTCTTCGATGGTTTCGGCTTCTTCTCCACATGCTGTTGCAATGGTAGATAAGCCGACAGGGCCTCCTTTGAATTTTTCGATGATGGTTGTTAAGATACGGTTATCCATTTCGTCCAATCCGTTTTGATCTACGTCCAATGCGGCAAGGGCTATTTCAGCAATGTGTACTGTAATACGTCCATCGCCTTTTACTTGGGCAAAATCACGAGTTCTTCTTAACAAATTGTTGGCGATACGAGGCGTACCTCTACTTCGTCTTGCTATTTCGTAAGCTCCTTCATCATCTACGGGAGTGTTCAAAATTTGGCAAGAACGTTTAACAATAGAGGTTAGTAATTTGGCATCATAATATTCCAAACGAGCATTGATTCCGAAACGAGCTCGTAGGGGAGAGGTCAACATTCCTGCACGAGTCGTTGCTCCAATGAGGGTAAAGGGATTCAACGAAATTTGGACACTGCGAGCATTGGGCCCAGAGTCTAGCAAGATGTCAATTTTGTAATCTTCCATGGCCGAGTAGAGGTACTCTTCTACAATCGGATTCAAGCGGTGAATCTCATCAATAAATAACACATCGTAGGGCTGCAAATTGGTTAATAGACCCGCTAAATCAGACGGTTTATCCAACACAGGGCCAGAGGTGATTTTGATGTTCGCCCCTAACTCATTGGCTACAATATTTGAAAGTGTTGTCTTTCCTAACCCTGGAGGGCCATGGAGTAGCACGTGGTCGAGGGCTTCTTCTCGCTGTTTGGCTGCCTGAACAAATACTTTCAGATTTTCAAGTACTTTATCTTGACCCGCAAAATCATCAAAAGATAGTGGACGTAAGGCTTTTTCAATCTCCTTTTCTGGTCCAGATAGCGGTTCTTTATCTCCTTTTAAATAATCTTCACGCATGTTTGTAGCTTCTTTTTGTATAACCTAAAATTCGGTTTTTCAAAAATACATCTTTTATAGCTTGAATAAAAAAAAACGACTTAATCAGCACGATTAAGCCGTTTTGGCGAAGTGTAATGGGTATTTATTTTTGACGAATTTTCAAAATTCGGATTGTTGTTCTTCTATTGCGTTCGTGCTCTCGTTCAGTACAGATAACACCATCTTTACATTGATTTACTAACATGGTTTCTCCATAACCTCTTGGAATTACACGACTACGGTCAATACCTCTACTCGTGATAAAATCGACAACACTAGCCGCTTTCTTTTGAGATAAGGTAAGGTTATCCTGTGCATCGCCACGAGAGTCTGTATGTGAACCGATTTCGATGACCATTTCAGGATAATTACGAAGACTGGCAACGAGTTTGTTTAATTCTTTATACGATTCTTTTTTGAGTTGTACACTATTGGGATTATAGTAGATATTGTTGAGCGTAATGAGATTACCTTCTTTTACCAAATCTACGTTTTTAGAAATTACCTTTGGTTTCCCTTTTTTGAGCTTGTCAACTTTGATAACCGTTACTGGTTTGGTATCTGATGCGGTTGTGTCGGGGTCTGCATCGGCATCTTTTAGTTCAACAGGATCTGTAATGCTGGCATATCCTTCTTTCTCAAAGTCCATTTCATAATTACACCCTGGCAAAACCTGAAACGCATATTTACCATCTAATTCGGTTGTATAGCTTTGTACAGAGCCATCGCAAAGATTACGCATGGTCAAGAGAACACCTTCGATAGGAGTTTTATCTACTCCTTCTGTAATAATCCCTCTGATAACATTTACCTTAGGTTTGGGAGCCAATAGTTCCTTGGGAATTTCAACTTGAGGGAGCTTTTGAATAATGGTTGTCTCTGACTCGATGATGGTTATTTTTGATAATGGCACCTCAATAATAGAAGGAGCATCCCCAATTTCTCCTCGAGTTGAATAGCCTACAATATTATTGATATAACCATCTTTACCTACTTTAATTTGATAGTTGATGTTTTCTTCAGTACAAATTTTAACAAGCCCTCCCGCATTGGTTACTTGTGTAGTTGGAGTATCTCCTTTTTTGCTTAATGAAATCGTTGCTCCTTCGATAGGCTTTTTGTGATTGTCGGGGTCAATAACGCTAATCGTTAATTCCTTACAATCATAGAGCGAAGATTGTCTTTTGAAACGATAAATATCGTCGTCAACCCCTTTTCTACGGTCAGAGCTAAAAAAACCAACACTGCGTTCTCCATCGGTAATGATGCCGAAATCATCATTAACAGAGTTGAAAGGTTCTCCAATGTTGAAAGGTTTACCTACAGGCATTCCTTTTTTCATTTCCACAAAAAAGATGTCCAAGCCTCCTTCGCCACCAAGTCCTTCTGAGGCGTAGTATAAATTGCCATTTTCATCAACAAATGGAAATGCATCCGTTGATTTCGTATTGATTTCTTTTCCTAAATTTTTAGGGTCAGTCCATTTACCGTTGACATTTTCGACCATCCATAAGTCCATACCTCCAAAACCATTCGGTCTGTCTGAGGCAAAATATAAGTAACGTCCGTCTTTGGATAAGCTAGGGTGTGCCGTAGAAAAATCGTCCCCATTGAAGGGTAATTCTACAGGATTTGACCAAACTCCTTTGCTGTTGTCGGCGGTATAGAGTTTTAACTTCGTAACATTGTCTTCGCTACGTCCTTGTTCGCCTTCATTAAAGTTATTTCTGGTAAAAATAATTTTAGAAAAGTCATTACTAAAAGTTGTCGGCCCCTCGTGTAATTTGGTATTCAAAGTTTTACTGAAAATATCGGATTCGGCAATTTGTCCTTTGTCGGTGCTAATAACAGGTGATTTATCCACACCTCCGAAAAAGCTCAGTGTTTTTGAATCGTTGGCAGTAACCTGCGAATAATAGTCATTGCCCAGAGAGGCTGTCAGCGTATTGTCTGTTTTGCGTTTGGTCTGTACTTCTTCATCGCCGTCCACTACATTCCCTTTCACCATTGATAAATCGCTGAGGTAGTACAAGTCTAAAAAGCCTCCTTTTTTATTGGCAGAAAGAGCTCCTTGCGATTTTCCAGAGCAGAAAACTAAACCACTTTTATAATAAATTGGGCTGAATTCTGGCTTATCTGAATTAAAAGTCAGGTATTCTACAATATATTTAGCTTTATCTGTTTTCAGACGAGTAACGTCGCTATTTAGTTTAGCATTGGTACTGACACTGGCACTCATTTTATCACTTTTCAGAGAAGGGGCAACCAGTTCGTATTTGTCATAATATTGCTGGGCTTCTTTGAATTTGCCATTAGCGGCAAGTGTCTGAGCAAAATATAAATATGTTTTTAGGTCGTCACCTACTAACTTAGGACTTGTTTTTAGGGCTTCTCGGTAGTATTTCTCTGCATTGATATCATTGCTAGTTTTTTTATAACTATACGCTAATTTCAATAAGATAGACGTTTTGTCTGTTTCTGAAAGGCTTGTGCTATTCTCTTTGAGAATACGCTCAAATTTTGTAATGGCTGTGGGATAGCTCAATAACTCAAAGTGCCTAACTGCATCGGCTAAGGATGGGCTAGTTTCTTGTTGTGCATTCACATTTACAAAAAATGTTACAGCCAGCGTAAATGTCAGTCCTATTGTTCTTAGATTAGGCATTGTCTATGTATCTTAAAATCAGGGTGAAAATTCTACTAATGAAAGGGTATTCTCCTTTGTAAACAGCTGAACAAACGAAGAGGTTTGGGCTGTAAGATGAACTATGTTAGTCTTTTGAAATCTAACTAACAGTCGAAACTAAGCATAAATCATGCCAAGGGATGTTTTTGAAGCGGATGTTTCTAATCATAAAATTGCCCTAACTTTACATAAAATTACGACCTTTTACGATATGCTTAAAAGTTTTTACAATGAATCCATGATTGAGGCAGGTCTCGACGAAGCAGGAAGAGGCTGTTTGGCAGGGCCTGTAGTGGCGGCAGCGGTGATTTTACCTAAGGATTATTCGCATGAGTTGTTGAACGATTCCAAACAATTAACTAAAAAACAGCGAGATATTATTCGCTTGGATATTCAACGAGATGCCATCGCTTGGACGATTGCCGAGGTATCTAATCAGGATATTGATGAAATAAATATCTTGAAAGCCAGCATGAAAGCCATGCATCTCTGTGTTGACAAACTGAACGTCCGTCCTGAACACTTATTAATTGATGGTAATCGCTTTCCTAATTATCCGCTTATCCCGCATACCTGTATTGTTAAAGGAGATGCCAAATTTATGAGCATTGCAGCTGCCTCTATTTTAGCGAAAACGTATCGAGATGAGTTGATGGAAACTCTTGCCTTAACATATCCACATTATGGTTGGGAACATAACGCTGGTTATCCAACGCCCAAACATAAAGCGGCTATTCGAGAGCATGGAGTCACGCCTTTTCATCGGATGACGTTTAGAATGTAGCTTTATTTTTTAACTTTGGAAAAGATTAATAATCAATATCATTATGGGATTCCGCTCACTATTGGCAAAACCTTTTGCCGCTTACGTTATAAATGCCCGTCGTAAATGGGAAAAAAATGCTGTAGAAACACAACTATTACTTATGAAATCGTTGGTCTCGGAAGCAGCACACACGCTTTTTGGAAAAGATCATCATTTTGATGAAATTATTGATTATCAGTCTTTTAAAAATAACGTTCCTGTAAAAGACTATGAGTCTTTGAAGCCCTATATTGAAATGGTTGTGGCTGGAGAGCCTGATATTTTGTGGAAAGGGAAACCGCTCTACTTTGCTAAAACATCAGGGACTACTTCGGGTGTTAAATATATTCCGATTTCTAAAGAATCAATAGGTTTCCATATCAATGGAGCAAGGGATGCGTTATTAAGTTATGTACACGAAACGGGTAATTCGCAATTTCTTGACAAAAAATTAATATTCCTTTCTGGCTCGCCTGAAATGGATAAAAAGAACGGCATTTTCACAGGACGTTTATCGGGAATTGTCAATCACCATGTGCCAGGTTATTTGCGTTCGAATCAGATGCCAAGTTACGAAACCAATTGTATGGAAGATTGGGAAAGTAAACTGGATAAAATTATTGATGAAACCATCAATGAAGATATGTCGTTGATTTCGGGAATTCCGCCGTGGGTACAAATGTACTTCGACCGTATTCAAAATCGTACCGATAAGAAAATTAAGGACGTGTTTAAAAACTTCTCCTTGTTTGTGTATGGTGGGGTGAATTTTTCGCCTTATCGTGCCAAATTGATTGAATCTATCGGTAAGCAAATTGACTCGATTGAAACCTATCCTGCATCAGAAGGATTCATTGCGTATCAAGATACCCAAACGGAAGAGGGAATGTTAATGCTTTTAAATTCGGGTGTATTTTATGAATTTATTCCTGCGGATGAATATTTCTCAGAAAATCCCCGTCGTTTGCACATTGGAGAAGTAGAATTGGGTGTAAACTACGCTGTCATTATGAATACCAATGCGGGTTTGTGGGGCTATTCACTAGGTGATACGGTAAAGTTTGTTTCGTTAAGTCCGTATCGGATTATTGTGTCGGGCAGAATCAAGCACTTTATCTCTGCTTTTGGAGAACACGTGATTGGGGAAGAAGTCGAAAAAGCCATGCAATATGCTACTAAGCGTCACCCAGAGGCGGAAGTCGTTGAGTTTACCGTTGCACCACAAGTAACACCAGAAGATGGAGAACTACCTTATCATGAATGGTTGATTGAATTTTCGCAACAACCCACTAATTTAGCTAGTTTTGCCCACGACTTAAATACGAAACTCGCTGAACTGAATGTCTATTACGACGATTTGATGACGGGAAATATTCTTCAACCGTTGAAAATTAATAGTCTGAAAAAGAACGCATTTATTGACTATATGAAGTCGCAAGGTAAATTGGGAGGACAAAATAAAGTACCTCGTTTATCTAATGATAGAGCGATTGCGGATAAGTTGTAGGGAAGAGTTATAAATTATGTTGAAGTATGGAATTTCTCTCTATTTCAAACAGAAGATTAACTTGGAGAATCAAATACTAGAAAATATAGTGAGTACTTCAGCTCAAGTATTTTATCATTTGTTATTCTTTTCCATTTCGCCAGCGACTGAAGTCGCCGTCTAAATGGAAAAGAATAACAAGGATACCCCAAATGGTAACTGAATTTCTATCGTTGATATTTGGACAACAAACTAATTGTTGAACTCAAAACGAGTATATTTTTTCTTTTTAGCAGGTGACTTCAGTCGCCTGTTAAAAGGAAAAAAATATAAATTATCAGGTATCATGTTGAAGTATAGAATTATTCTATATCTCAATTAGGTCATTAATGTGAAGAATCAAATACTAGAAAATATAGGAGAGAATATTAACCAAAAACGTCCTCGAAAATAATCTTCGAGGACGTTTTTGTTATACGATAATAAGGTACTTCAATGCTTAAATTGCACTGTTTCCTTCTTTCAATTTTTCTGCATTTTCAGCGATACGTAGTTGTTCGATGAAATCACCAATTTCGCCATCCATTACCACAGGAAGGTTATAAACCGTATAACCAATACGGTGGTCGGTTACACGCCCTTGCGGATAATTGTAAGTTCTGATTTTATCTGAACGGTCCCCCGATCCAACCATTGATTTACGATCACCTGCAATCGCTGCTTGTTGTTTTGCAAGTTCAATTTCATACAAACGAGAACGCAAAACGGTCATGGCTTTGTCAAAGTTCTTAATTTGCGAACGTTCATCCTGACACTGAACCACCAAGCCTGTTGGGATGTGTGTTACCCTTACGGCTGAGTACGTCGTGTTTACCGACTGTCCACCCGCTCCAGATGAACAGAACGTATCCTTACGAATATCGTTCATATTGATTTGAACATCCACTTCATCCACCTCTGGCAAAACCGCAACCGTTGCCGCAGAAGTATGAATACGACCCTGAGATTCCGTTGCTGGCACACGCTGAACACGGTGAACACCCGATTCAAACTTCATTTTGCCATAAACATCTTCTCCTTGAATGTTCATGATAATCTCTTTATATCCACCAGAAGATGCTTCT
>JALRIJ010000084.1 GCA_023255485.1 Flectobacillus sp. | reverse complement strand
GTTGCCATGCAAATCGAAAAACTGGTTTCAGCTCATCCAGCGGCTATTTATACGCAAAACCCTTTGCGTGTACAACCAACGGATTTGCAGGTAGTAGTGAATAAAGAAAAAGCTGGTTTGTTAGGCGTAAATAGTTCGGATATTGACCGCACTGTTCGTCTAGGAATTGCAGGCTTAAATGTGGGTAAGTTTAGAGAAGAAGGTAAAACCGATGATTATAACATCAGTGTGTCGCTTTCTAGAAAAGCAACAGCACAAGATTTAAGTGTCTTTGACAAATTGTATGTCAATAATATGCTTGGAACAGCCATTCCATTAAAACAATTGGCAGAGGTGAAATTTGAAGCATCGCCCAATGAAATCAGACACTACAACAAAGACCGTTATGTGACAATTTCGACTTTTTTGAAATCTGGATATAACACTTCTGTCGTAAATAAAGAACTGATAAAACAGCTTGATGCCTTCAAGTTTCCAGCAGGATTCAGCTACACCGTAGCAGGTGAAGCAGAAAATGCAGAAAAATCTTTCGGAGGCATAGGGGTAATTATTTTAATAACTGTCTTTGGTATGATTGCCATCCTGATTCTTGAATTTGGCAGCTTAAAATCGACATTAATCGTATTGTCGGTGATTCCTTTAGGGATTGTAGGAGCGATTGTAGCCTTGCTAATTGCAGGAGTCGATTTATCCTTTGTTGCAGTGATTGGTTTTATTGCCCTCATCGGTATCGAAATCAAAAACTCCCTACTCTTGGTTGATTTTACGAATCAATTACGAGAAGAAGGAATGGGCTTAGACGAAGCCATTCATACAGCAGGCGAAATCAGATTTGTACCTATTTTGTTGACATCCTTTACCGCCATCGGTGGGCTAATTCCTTTGGTCATTGAATACTCCGATTTGTATTCACCTTTGGCTATCGTTTTAATTGGCGGGATTACAAGTTCAACATTATTAGCACGTTTGGTTACTCCTGTGATGTATAAATTACTTCCGCCAAGTATTACTCCTAAAAATGTGAGTAGCTATACAGGGGCATAGGTTTTTACCTCAGCACACATAAACAACAAACGTTATGAAGTTCAGCGTAGAGAAATTAAACAGCTTTTTGACTCGTAATTTTTACATCAATCCAAGATTGCTTGCTCCTCAAAAACGCTTTTATGCTGATTTGGGCTTAAACTCATTGGAGTTTCTAGAATTAGTAGCACACTTGGAAAATACGTACAACATCGTATTGCCAGATAACGAACTCGAAAAGGTACAGACCATCAAAGAACTTGCAGAAGTGATGGAAATGAACCTAGTAGGCGTTAGAGCGTAAGATATAGGTTTGAAAAACAAATAAGGGTATTTCAGTGCTATGCTGAAATACCCCTTTTGTGGTTTTAGTATAGTTGTAATAATGCGTAGTTTAAAACGAGTATGAAAATAATAAATTCAAGCGATTCGTTTTAGAACTAAGATTAACAAAGTCTGACATCCCGTTGCCGCTTTCATTACGCAATTCAAGGCTATATTTTTTATATTGACCGCCTATTCCAACACTAAATCCTTGTTCATGTTTTCTTGTTCCTTGAATAGCCTCACTTTCTTCTGTTCTATCTAAGGTAAATAAGTGTGTCTTTTTGACCAACTTATTGGTTTCTGCTAGTACAACGCCATTAAAGATTCCTGCATTAATAAACACAAAGCCCTCTTGAATTGGATGGGTATAACGAACCATATTGGTTAATTTAAGGTAGGTATAAGCAAACGTAATATCTCGAATCGTAAACTTATCTTTATCTACATAATCGTTAACAGAGGAGGTTACTTTGTAAGAAGCAAGCAGTAAATCATTTTGTAACGACCATCTTTTCTTTGTATTGGGTACAATTAAACCTAGGCTTCCTCCAATGGCAGTACCTACGCTTTGTTTGAAATTAGAGCCTTGCAAATCGCTGAACGAATCACTGGTTAAGGTGAGCTTGTTGAAGGAAATACCCGCCATGATGCCAAACGTAACACTAACTTTCTCACTCGTCTTTGCAAAGGCCATTTTTCCTTTTGTCGCTTCATAATAGGCTATGAATAAGCTTTTAAGACTACTTTTTGTATAGTTGGTGTTAATTAACCTTGCCTGAACATCATGGTAATCTTGTAAATAAAGTGCTAATTGGTTTACATAGCGAGTATTACTTGCGATGGAAGATTGCCCATCTTTCTCTTTGATATAACGTTTGTAAATAAGCAACTCAAAACCGTCGTTGTTTTTAATGTAATACTGCTCATTGTTTTCGCCATTTTTTAACGAATACAAGGCTTTTGTACCTTTCACAATCGTTTCTAAAAAAGCCGTTTTGTTTTCTAAATGTAATTCTCGGTCAGGTTTTAATTCACTGATGTTATGAGGACTTACTTCTAGCTGAACAGTAGCACTTTCATACACATTCCCATCTACGCCGAAACCTTTGCAAGTAAGAGGAGTAAAGCTTGTGAAAGCTGCCGTAGCCTTTTCTTTAAAGAAGATTTTACTAGGATTGGTAACCCAATTATGAGAGTCGATAAATCCCCTAATCGTATCGCCATTTATGGTAACGACATAGCCTTGAGCAAAAGGCGTATCTAATGCCTTCGTTTGAGCGTAAGAGTATTGAATGACGAAAAAGCAACATAAGGAAAGTAAAAAAGAACGGATGATGGTTGTTAGAGATGTGTTAATTGATTTGTGCATGTGTAAATTGATTGAGGTTTATTGTGAGTTTAGATTCATGCAAATCTAATACCAATTAAGTAATCGACCATGATGAATCATCTATGATTTTATTAAACGGTTGTTAAAGAGCAAATACAAGAGTTAACTCTCCCCAAATGCTTTGTTTATTTCCCTTCGTCCAATTTCACCTATCCTCAAATCAGGATAAGCCAATCTCTTATTCCTAGTATATTGAGTAGTTATTTCTAACTATCATCAATAGTACTATGTCAGACAACATTCATAATTCCAGAAGGGATTTTCTTAAAAAAGGAGCTGCCGCTGCAATTGGCAGTTTCTTCATTGTTCCTCGTCATGTCTTGGGAAAAGGCTTTATTGCTCCAAGCGATAAACTAAATATTGCGGCCATTGGGGCAGGTGGTAAAGGTCATTCCGATATTGTCAATGCCTATAATAATGGGGCATCAAATGTAGTGGCTCTATGCGATGTCGATTGGGCTCAAGCTAAAAATTCGTTTGAAAAATTCCCAGATGCAAAAAAGTTTCGAGATTTTAGGGTAATGCTCGACCAAATGAAGTCTGATATTGATGCGGTAACGATTTCAACTCCTGACCATTTTCATGCGTATGCTGCTATGGCTTGTATGCAAATGGGCAAGCATGTTTATGTACAAAAACCCTTAACCAATAACATTGCGGAGGCCAGAATGCTTACGAAAGCCGCTCGAAAATACCAAGTGGTGACTCAAATGGGTAATCAGGGTTCGTCTAACCCTGCACAGCAAGTAGCAATCAAGTGGTTTGAAGAAGGGAAAATAGGAACAGTACATACCGTAAATATCTGGACGAATCGCCCTGTGTGGCCACAAGGAATCCCTGTGCCTACTACGAAACTGCCCTTAATTGAGTCCATGTCGCCAGCCGACTGGGACGTATGGGTAGGGCCTGCTCAGTGGGTTGACTATCATCCTTTGTATCATCCATTCAAATGGCGTGGCTGGTGGAATTTTGGTACGGGAGCATTAGGAGATATTGGTTGTCATACAATTGACTCCGCTTTTAGAATTTTGGGCTTGGGCTATCCTTCCGAAGTGGAATGCAGTGTAGGTGCTGTGTTTATCAAAGATTGGACTCCTGAGTATATTCCAGAAGGTTGTCCGCCATCGTCGCATGTAGAGGTGAAATTTCCAGAAACAAAGAAAAATAAATCGGCTGTTAAAATGATTTGGATGGATGGGGGAATTCGCCCAATGCACCCAGATTTGATTCCTGCCAATACGCCAATTAGTAATGATGGCGGGGCTAATGGTATTATTTTGACAGGTTCCAAAGGAATTATGACCATTGGAATGTATGGCAATGACCCCAAAATTTATTTGAATAATGGGGATGTTATTGAAGCACCTAAAAATAATTCTCCTGTAACGAAGCTACCAGAATATGGTCATCAAATTGATTGGACTGTTGCGTGTAAGGCTGGTTTTGGAAGTAAAGAACAAAAAGCACTTTCTTCTTCTTTTGATTATGCAGGGCCACTTACCGAAACCGTGTTGATGGGTAATTTAGCGATTCGTAGTTATATGCTTCGTAAAAAGAACGAGAAAGGTAATCTTGATTTTTATGGACGTAATAAATTACTATGGAACGGCAATGATATGAAAGTAACCAATTTCGATGACGCTAATCAGTTTGTTGGACGTACCTATCGTGAGGGTTGGAAAATTGTAGATGCTTAAAAGTACTAGGTTGATATAAATAATAGGACTTATGCCGTTTGGTAGTTGCTAAAACCCCGAGCTGTGTAAGTCCTACAATCATTATAATATCCTGTTTATGAATTGAAAGCTACCCTTCATAATCCTACACCAACAGTTAGAGAAACGGCTCTTTTCAATTTCTTTCATCGTGGCTTACTTTGTGTATCATAAATCACAAAAGACAATCATTATGAAAACGATTCAATTACTAGCATTCAGTATGCTATTAGCTTCTTTTACTACGCCAACCTCTCAGGCGACTTCAACCCCAGAAATGCTCGCTGTGCAAAAAGAATATTTTTTCACTTTTTACATCAGTCCCTTACATCCAAGTTACAAACGTGAAGTGGCTACTATCACCGCTTCGTTGTTTGGAGTATCGGTCAAAAATATAATGAAAGCGTTTAATGAAGACGGAAAGGTAATCCTTAAATCGAAATTGAACGTGAGTAAAGACGAGGCGGCTTCCATTAAAACAGCTATTGAAGCAGCAGGGGCAGAAGTGGAAGTGAAATAATCCTATCATTTTATGTTGATAGGAAGATTCAGAAACCGTTTATCTAAATTTAAATACAAAATTATGAAAAAAGTAGTCGCTCTTCTGGTGTTATTAGCTTTAGGTTCAATGACATCCATTGCCCACAAAAATAGCAAACCTACTCCTGTTACTAAAGTGGCAGCGGTAGGAGGGAGTATCAAAATTAAAATTAAGAACGATACAGGTGATGAAGTAACCGTTTACAACGGCGGTGGTAATAGTTCGTATCGACTTCAAAAGAATATCATTACTACTATCTCAATGGATGTGGGCGACTAGCTGTTTGATTATACAGGAGGCAAAAAAGGGAGAGTTCTTTTAGTAGTTTCGGCTGATATGGATGGTAAGGTGCAGCTTTACAGTAAGTTATAAGAAATAAGCCCTTCTTTAGTCGAGAAGGGCTTATTGTTATCCTAAAGCAATGGTAAGTGTAACCTTTGTTCCAAGGACTTCGTCATTATTGTTCACCAAATCCTCATAAACGATTAAATTTTGATTTTGGAGGTCGTTGTTCAATAATCTTAAACGTTCCTCAGTGGCAGATGTTGAAAAAGATTCATGTTGCTGCACACGTTTACTTTTAATTTCGGCTGATTTTTTTCTACCTACCCCGTTGTCTTGAACTACACAAATAATGTTTTCTTCTTGCTCATCCAAATCAAATGCAATATCGATTTTTTTATCGCCCTGTTTATGGAGCAGTCCATGTTTGATACTATTTTCCACAAATGGCTGAATCAACATAGGAGGAATTTGGTGATAATCCTCATCAATGGTTTCGCTCAACGATATTTGATAGGTAAACCCTTCGGCAAAACGCATTTTTTCCAATTCTAAATATTTAGTAAGAATTTCTATTTCGGTAGAAAGGTTGATTTTTTTCTTTCCCGAAACCGTCAAAATTTGGCGAGTCAGATACGTGAAATTACCCATTTGCTCGTTGGCTTTTACCTTATCTCCATACATAAATTGCTCTTGGATACTGTTGAGGGCATTGAACATAAAATGCGGATTCATTTGTGCTTTCAGGGCTGTAAGCATCGACGCTTGAAGGTTCTTCTCCAAGGTTAATTTTTCTGCTTCTAGGGCTGCTGCTTTTTGCACTCTTTCTAAGTTCTTCTGAACAATTGTGTAGGCAATATATCCTATGAACAGGATAAGTAATCCAATAAACCAAAAAGTAGTCCAAAAAGGTTTTTCAATCACAAATACTACTGTGAGAACTTTGCTAGTAAGTCCCTCTGAGTCAATTGCTTTGATATTTATACGATATGTATCAGGCGAAAGAGAAGGCAAATTGAGCGTTCGTTGGTTTTTTCCAAGCGTTTGCCAAGTTTGATTGTTGATTTGGTACACTACCTTTAAATCTCCTATATTTTTGAACGAAAGCACTGAGAAATTAATATCAACATCGTTTTGATCATACGCAAATTGAAGGGCTTGATTTGCTGAGGCATACTCTTGTTGATTTACCATCAGTCGATTGAGGTAGAGCTTGGGAACAATACTACCCTTACTCGGCAGACTGATAGGAAATGTAATTAATCCTGCTAGTGTTGCTACATACACTTGGTCATTCATCAGAGCAATATCTTTCAAATCACTTTCGGGTAGTCCATCAGCTTTGGAATAAGTCCGTACCTGCCCTTTTACTAAATCATAAGACTGTATAGCCTTTTCTGTTAGCCACCATAGCTGATTTTTGTATAATTTGAGTCGATAAATAGCATCATCTTCCAACCCGTTAGCTTTGGTAAGATGCTTAACAATTTTGCCCTGTTTAATAAAATAGATTCCCCCAGTTGCACTGGCTGCGTATATTTCAGAAACAGGCCCTTGTCGAATAGCTAAATCCAAGATAGATAATGAATTTCCTTTGTCTTTAATTTCCTTTAACGTAGCATCTCGGTTAAATTGCCAGAGTCCTAGGGATGTTGCTGCATAATGTATCCCAGAGGTGCTATCGATGGCCACGGCTCGTCCTCTGATATTGCCTGTAAATACATTCATAATGTGGCGGTCGAGCGTTTGCCAATTAAAGACTGATACACTTCCTGTGGCAGCCGTTACAAATTGGTTGGAATTGAGTTGTTCAATATCCTTTACAGCCATTTTAGTAATGATATGAGTTTTGCCTTTTTGATAACAATAGAAGTTATCAGAACAAAACAAGAGAGCTTTCCGTTGAGGCTGATAGTACATCGAAAAAATCTCTGTATTGATATTGCTTTTATGGATTAAAGTCTTCGTATTTGTGTAAGGATTGAGTTTGAAAATCTCACTTTGTGTAGTACCTAAAAAAAGCGTATTTTCAGATTCTTGCGTTACCAGTCGTGAATAGCCACTCGAACTTTCAAGGATTTTTACTGAAAAAGAGGGAATAAACAATACGCCAGAATTGATAGTAGATACCCAGTAATTCCCCTCATGGTCTTTGAGGATTGAGCTGGTATTTTTATCAGTCAGAATGGGTATTGGAGTAGCTTTTCGGTTTCTTGTATCAATCAAATATAGCCCAGATGCCGTGAAAAATGCTAAAGTATGGTCGTCTAATTGCTTAACATTTTGGATAAGATTTGTACGTCCAAGGGCTATTTTGTCTATTACTTTTCCATTGCTCATCACCAAAATATGATTTGCATCTGTTTTGGGAGCAAGATAAAATACGTCCTTCACTCTTACCACAAAGAAATAATCAACATTGGTTTTTAAGTTTGTAGGAATGAGTGTTTGCTTCCCTTGATAATTGGTTGTGATAATGAAATGATTATCATTTTCATAGAGGTAATAATTTGTTTTATCGACCGAAGCATAAAGCGTAGCATCGAGGGTAAGTACGCTTTCTTTGGAGTGAAAAGTTGCTAAATCAAGACTTCTGACTCCTTTTTCGCCAATACTCATTAAATAGGTTTGGTGCAAAATAGCAGCTGGGCAATAATTTCCCGTAGGTTTTAGCTCTTTACAGAACGTAAGGCTGTCGGCTTGAGTATAGAAAAACTGTCCTGAGAAATTTTGCCCCCAAATTCTACCAAATCGGTCTTCCAAAAGATTACTGATAGATTTTCCGTCTTGTTTGGAACTGGTGTATAACTTGTATTCGTCGCCATCAAAACGAAACAAGCCTTTATCAGTCCCTAGCCAAACATAGCCAAGGCGATCTTGTATAATATCATATACCGTATTGGTGGGCATCCCATGAACCTTGTCGAAGGTACGATAGCTAAGTTGCTGCCCCCGACAAACAAACAAGACGTGTAACGCTATGATGCAACATATTATCCTCATGGCTATACTTTAATACCAGCAATAAACTCATCAAATTCTTTCACCTTCTCACGGGCAACGGGTGCTGAAAAACCATTTGGAAATTCAATCATAGCACCGTCTTTTTTGTTGTACTTTACAATCTGGTGTGTGTTGATAAGGTAGGAGCGATGTACTCGATAAAAGCGAGTATCGTCACCTAAAAGCTCATCAAACTCCTTGATTTTTTTGCTTACCAGTGTTTTTCCAACTTTCGTTACTACGTGCGTATAGGAGCCGTCTGCTTCAAAGAATAAGATGTCTTCTAACTGTACAAAAACCAAACTGTCTGCCATAGGCAGCGCAATTTTTTGGAGTTTATTGACGCTTAAATTCTCCTTCAACGTACTCACACGTTGAATAATTTGGTTTTGTCCTACCAGCTTTATGGCTTTCTCTATGGCCAAAACTACTTTTGAAATGCAGATTGGTTTCAAAATGTAATCCACCGCCGATACCTCAAACGCACGTAAGGCGTATTCTGAATAAGCAGTGCAAAAAATAGTCTCGAAAGTGGGTTGGTTGAAGTAGTCGAACAATGCAAAACCATTCTCTTCGGGCATTTCTATATCTAAAAAGACTAAATCAATCGGATGTTTATTAACCAATTTCACGGCCGACTTTACGTCAGATGCTTCATCTATCAGAGTAATCATGGGGCAGTGTTCGGTGATAATTTGCCTGAGCATCGACCTAGCTGCGGGTTCATCATCAACAAGAATGGCATTGAGTTTCATAAGTCTTAGACGTGTTACGTTGTGGTAAATAGTGCAAAATACTCAAAACGCTTTATGAATCCAAATACACCATTGATGAACCCTTAGCGACGGTTCGTGTACTCGGTCTGTATAAAAACAAATGCTGATTTAGTTTTGAATCGTTAAACACATAAACAATCCCTAAGGTATGAAAAAAATAGGCTGCTATATAGTGATGCTGCTACTCGCACAACGATATGTATATGCACAACAACCCATGACGGTTAGCCCACAATTGATTATTAATTCTTCTACTGCTGGCGTAAGTGGTTTACAATTCACAAACCTAAACGCTTCGTCTTCTGCTACCACAACTCCCACAAAGGTATTGTCCGTAGATGCCTCTGGAAATGTTATTTTGGGAAATGCTTCTTCTGGCGGAAGCTCTAGTACCCCTACGGCGATTAACGTACCAAGTTACACCACTATTTCGGCAGCTCAAACGGCTATTCCCTCACCTGTGAGTGGGATGTTGGTTTATGTTACTTCGCTTGGTCGTTATTATTTTTACACAGGAAGTACATGGGCTATTGTAAATCATTTTGGACTAGATTTAACGAATAATAGATTAACTACCACGGGCTATACAGGTGGTATTGATGCCGAACAATTTGTTTCGAATGGTTCATCGAATATTAACAAACCTTTGATTCAATTAAAGGGAGCAAATACTTCGTTTCTACGCTATGATATGCCTACTAACTCATTTTCAGTTGTTCAGGAAGCTACCCCTAATCCATTTCAGAGTACCAGCGGTATCGTCTGGAAACACTATGATTTGACCAACACAAGTTCACCTGTTAGTACGAATATGTTTGGCTTTAATAATGGTGTTTTTGCCATCAATGGTTTTACAAAATTGGGCGATGAACCTACTACCACGGCTTCGGGTGTAACGTCTTCCTCTCCAGCGGTTAAGTATAAATTATTAACAGGAACGTTGAATGGTTCATCCACTACCCCAACATCGTCTTTTGCACATGGATTAAACTGGGCAAAAATCATTGCTGTTAGTGTTATTGTGGAAGGCAGACAAGGAAATACGAGTACCGTCTTGCAGTTTTCATCACCAACTTATGAGGGTACTCAGAATACCACTTCAAATGCTTATGGTTTTAGCCATTATTTTGATGCTACCAATATTTATGTAGAAAGGGTAGCAGGGACATCGGCACAAGCTGCGGGTTTATTAAGCCGACCTGTGAGAATCTTAATTACTTATACCAATTAATAAATCAAAATGGTATGGGTATGGAAAAACTAACACAAACAGGCTTATTGATGATAGACAAGAAGCGTAGAAAGGTTGTCTCAATTCAGCAAATAGTCATGCTGAAAGGATGCTCTAACTATACGTATTTCTATCTCAAAAATGGAAAATATCGAATGAGTTCTCATACTCTTAAATACTATGAGACGGAACTAGTAACGAAGGGCTTTCTAAGAGTTCATCGAGGGTCTATCATTAATCCTGACTGCATTGTTCGATATGATGTGAAAAATGCCCATTTGTTACTGCAGAATGGGTACGAAGTGGAGGTTTCTCGAAGAAAGAAGAAATTACTAGTATCCTAAGTGAAGAAAGAGTATATAATGATTTGTTAAATTTTAAGACAACAATTATGAAAAAAATAACAAGTACCTGTTTAGTCTTGCTTGGTATGTTATCGGGTTATACCAACTACGCTCAAGGCTTTCTTGATAAAATAAAGGAAGGGGCTGGAAATAGTTTAGGGGTTTCGCTAGTAGGGGCAGCAAAGGTGTCGGCTAAAGACCAAAAAAAGGCGGACGAAGATGCTGCCAATCCACTACTAGATGGTAAATCAATCACAAAAGATAAGTATGGATTGAGTGGTGTTTATTATGCGAGTGAAGTCATGTTTGTACAAACAAAAGGAGGAAAGAAAATTCCTGTAAAAAAGATGTTGTTTCAATACGATGATAATTCTACCTACCTCAGTGCAAACACACAATATGCTTATGCTAACGATGAAACAAAGGTTGAACCAATGATTTGGGGGCGAGATTCTTACCCTAAAGAATTTGTGTTGAAAGTAACGCAGGCGTTCAAACAGCCAAGCTACTATGACCGTAAAGGAAATTCGGATTTGTATGAATACATCGGTACAACAGAACAATACGTGGACGGTGAATATAAAGCCAGTAAACCTGCTTTAATGACATTGAAGGATGCGGATTTGACCTTGATAGAACCAGGTATTTTATTGTGTGGGCAAAATCCCTATAAAATGCTGGTGAATCGTGTTGAAAAAGATCAAGCGTATTGGGATAGGGCCAAATTCTACAAATTATTCGTCTTTTATACAGCCGATAAGAAGGAGAAAGCCTTAGCCTTCACACAAGATAAATTGCATCAACTTGCGAAAGAACATGCTCAAGCATTCAAAGCAAGGATGGATAAACGAGTGGATGGACAAGATAAAATTGATGAAGAATATAACAGAGCTAACACACATTTGAGTAAAAGTAGTAGCTCCAGTTCGAGCGGTAGTAGCAGTGGACGCATTAAGATTAAGATTACGAATAAGACAGATGCTAAAATAGATATCACTGCCCAAGGGTATTCCTCTTACATAAACCCTAGAACTACGAAAACAATAGATGTTGGGGTAGGTCTTATGAAAGCTAGTAATGGTTGGAGTATGGACTTAACCAAAAGCCATGATGGGCAAACATTTATAATTGCTCAATAATGTAGTAGCTATACCTATTGAAAAGCCCGTTACTTGTGTTGAGGACGGGCTTTTTCTGTAACCAAATCTTTCCAGAAATCAACCCATTTTTTTTCGTCTTTCTGTATAAAACTAGCCTTCTTTTTGATTGCTTCGTAATAGGTGATAAATAAATTTTTAAGGTCATTTTTTACATAACCTGTACTGATTAACTTCACTTGAATATCTCGGTAGTCTTGTAAGTATAAAGCTAATTGGTTGACATACTGAGTGTTGCTTGTAATGATTGATTTCCTGTCTTTCTTAGTCTGTAAATAACGTTTGAAAATGAGTAGCTCCCAGGCATCGTTGTTTTTGATATAAAATTGCTCATTGAGATGCTCACTCTGGTAGCGATATAAGGATTTACTACCTTTGATGATTGCCTCTAAAAAAACGGTTCGAGTGCTTAAATGAATTTCTTTATCGGAGGTTAATTCATCTTTTTTGTAGGGGCTGGTTTCTACTTGTATCGTGGCACTTTCATAGAAATTTCCATTGACACTAAACCCTTTGGCAGTCAGTGGGGTAAAGCTTGTTACAGAAGCTGTGGCTGTTTCTTTGAAGGCAATAATCACAGGACTGATTACTTTATTATTGGAGCCAATAAACCCTTTGATGGTATCGCCCTCTAAGGTAACAACATAACCAGACTCGAAAGTTGAT
>JALRIJ010000083.1 GCA_023255485.1 Flectobacillus sp. | reverse complement strand
AATATCAGCCCTACAATAGCATCAACATCTACGCTTACCTTTGGATATAATACACAAGATGCTAATACCTTATCAAACCCGTCTGGTAATATGAGGTTATTGCATTATAACACAAATACCGCTTCTTGGGAAGCTTTGGGAACAGAGGCTACTCCAACTATGGGACAAGGAACAAATTACGCCGTAAGCTATACTGGCATAACCAACACCTCTTCTTTTGCTCTGAGCAATATTTTTACAATTCCTGTCAGCATTACGAATTTGGAAGACTCATACTGTTCAACTGCGACCCCAATCGTATTAGAGGGCAGTCCTGCTGGTGGAACATTTAGCGTTGATGGCATAAATACAGCTATATTCAGTCCTGCTACCTTATCAAATGGAGAGCATTATGTTAGGTATGTTTACACCGATGGTATTAGTAAAACTACCAAGGTGGTATCAATTATGAAACCAAGTAAGCCGATACTTTCTACTGATGTACCAATCTGTAAAGGTAGTTCCGTAACACTGAATGCGAGCAATTGTGAGGAGACTATTACATGGTCGACAGGACAAACAGGTGAAAGTATTGTTGTTGCTCCAACGATAACCACCTTATATACCGCAACTTGTTCTATTGGCTCCTGCACAAGTACACAAAGTAGCCCTGTAACAGTAACCGTGTTGGATGCTGTTACACCAATAACGAGCGAAAATTTATCCATCAGTGAAGGTGACATGGTGACACTCACTACTACAGGATGCACAGGAGTTGTAAATTGGATTGACGCTATCACTCACAATACCGTAAGTATGCCGATTAGCCCCAGCAATACGACCACCTATCAGGCTGCTTGTCAAGTAACATCGAACGGAGTAACCTGTACTAGTGCCAATAGTGCCACTGTAACAGTAGTAGTTCGTAAGAATCAACAAATCACTTTTCCTGCGTTAACTTCAAAAACAGTGGGTGATGCAGATTTTGATGCGGGTGGAATATCAAGTTCTGGCTTAGGAGTATCATATACTAGCTCAAATACAGCAGTTGCTAGTATTTTGAATGGAAAAATACACATTGTAGGTGCTGGTACTTCGATTATCACAGCATCTCAGTCGGGTAACGAACAATATAACTCAGCAAGCGAGGTAAGTCAAAACTTGACGGTTATCAATCCCGCTGTAATCAGGGTGAAGTACCAAAATGCCGATAATGGAGCTAGTAATAATATCGTGCGTCCATATTTAATTTTGTATAACGAAGGCACAATTTCTGTACCTTATACTGAGTTAACAGTTCGTTACTGGTTTACTCCCGAAAATTATGTTGGCATAAACGCATGGATAGATTATGCCCAAATAGGAAATAACAATGTAAAAATGAAATATGTACCAATAGCTTCACCTCGCAACGGAGCACTAGGATACATGGAGTTTAGTTTTGAGGCATCGGCAGGAGTTTTGGCATCCAGTACAAATTCTGGAGTTATTCAAACTAGATTTGCCAATACCGACTGGTCGAACCTCAATGAAGTAGATGACTATTCCTACACTGTGCCAGTAAACGGTAATACATTCAATTATAACGACCATGTTACGGTGTATCGAAACGGACAACTTATTTATGGTATAGAGCCGAATGTGACGGCAAACATAACTGCCGTAAATGTTTACCTTAACTCTAAAAGTAATGTTAATTCAAATACCATCAGTACTTATTTGAAAGTTGATAATGTGGGTAATACTCCATCAAACTACGAAGATTTGAAAGTACGCTATTGGTTTACAAAAGAAGGAACAGCTTCTCTAAACTACTACCTTGATTACACTAAATTGGGAAGCTCAAATCTTATGTCTCAATTTGTAACGGTAAGTCCTTTAAGAACAGGAGCAAATGCGTACATAGAATTAGGAATGAAACCATCTTTAGGGATATTGTACCCTCTTTGTAGTACCGATAATATACAGTATCGTATTGCAAAAGCAGATTGGTCTAACTTTAATCAGGCAGATGATTATTCTTATACGACAGACAACAAGATGGCTTTGACCAATAAAGTAACTGTTTATTACCAAGGGCAATTAATTTATGGTATAGAGCCAACTCTAATCAATGCCGCCAAAATGGCTTTAGAGGAAGAAGCTCACCACTTTGAAATAACTGTTTTGGGTAATCCTATTAGCGATAACCAATGTCGTTTTAGTGTGAAAGGTACTGAAAATGAGCCTTTGCTAATTACATTGCTCACAAGTACAGGTAACACCCTGTTTGTAAAGAATATAGAAAATTATCATCAACACGAATCGTTATCCATTCCGTTTGATAATTATGAAGCAGGAATGTACCTTTTAAAGGTAAGCACTGCCAAGCAATCAGCAGTTATTAAAATAGTTAAGTAAAATTAACTTATACAAACTAACTAGTCGGTACTGTATTCGGTGCCGACTTTTTCTTTTTTCCTGAATTTACGCCTTATTTTTTTATCAAAATCGTTCTATTAAATCATAAAATTATTTTATATATAATATTTTGATGTATCTTTGCTTAATCAATTAAGCTAAAATACGATTATGATACAGCAAAAGGCTTCTATCAAAGATATCAACACACGCCTCATTTCCCTTTGGAATGAGGCTAAGGAAGGTAACCGACAAGCATTTAATGCCTTATGTGAACATCATTACAGAATGTTGTTTAATTATGCTTTCACCTTGACCAAAGACCGAGAACTAATCAAGGATATTTTGCAGGACTTATTTTTGAACTTATGGGAGAAGCGAAATACCTTAGGAGATATTCATGCGATGAGTATCTATTTGATTAAGGCTTTACGTAACAATCTGCTGTATCACAATCGAAAAAATAAGTTTAATTATGTCGATAACTTCTTTGATTCCGAGGAAGATTATCTCTCTGATTTTAGCACAGTAGAAGGTGATATTATCAACTATGAAATTTACTCTCAGAATGAAGTCCGTGTTCGAAAAGCATTAGAACTTCTTCCTAAGCGTCAACGAGAAGTACTATTTCTAAAGTTTTATCAAGGTAAAACCTATGATGAAATAGCCGATATTATGGGTATCAATCCACAATCAGTAGGTAATCATATCCAAAAAGCTTTTTCTACACTCAGAACACTCCTTCCAAGTGACTGGCAACTTGCCTTCCTTATATGTTTATGGAGTCAATAACCTTTTTTGTTATTTCTCAACGAAATAACCTATTGAAATTTTAGTGTACTCTCATAGGCTTAATCGTTTAATTTTCTAAAACCCGTAGAAAATACTGGCTTTGAGCAAAACTTAGACTGCTAGACTCATACTTTTATTGCATTCCCAAAAACAACCTTAAAATCGTTTTCATCATGGAAAATTCTTTCCCTGAGTCGGATAACTATTCGTTAAAAGACTCAGAGTTGCCCATCTCATCGAATCGGTCAGACTCCGAATCAATTATTCATACCAAGTTTAAGGAAAGTGACTTAGCGGGTATGGAACAACTTTATAAGATGTATTACGCTGTCTTGTGCAGTCATGCTGTCCGTTTTGTCACTTCCAAAGAAGTTGCAGAAGATATTGTTTCAGATATTTTCTACGAATTTCAGACGAAACAACTCCATCTGAGCATCACCATTTCCTTTCGAGCGTACCTATTTGCATCCGTTCGTAATCGCTCCTTCGATTATGTTCGAACTGAAATTAGACATAAAAAAACATCGCTTGATGGAGCCTATATGCTGGCTTCAGAAACTGAAGGTAACCCCGATTCCATTACTCAATACGAGGAACTTAGGCACGATGTAGAGTTTGCCATCAATGAAATGCCCATCAAACGAAGGCAAGTTTATATCATGCACCGCTTTGAAGGGAAAAAATACCAAGATATTGCAGAGGACTTACAACTCTCTATCCGAACAGTCGAAGCCCACTTGTATCAGGCCACCAAGCATATAAAAGAAATAATTCAAAAAAAATGGACTATTTTTTAATTCACACTAAGTAGTTCCTTTTTCTCATACGTCTTCACAATCAGAAAGTATCTGTACAAACTATTATTCTTATGAAACAACCGCCTATTTCCCGTGCTGTGTTGATCAACTACCTAGAAGGTAAAGCAAGTGCATTTCAGAAACAAGCAATAGATGAATGGATTAAAAATCCTGAAAATAGTGACTATTTCTACCAAGTATTAGAAGAATGGGAGTTACAAAACTTACGTTATGTCGCTTCTCATGAAGAAGGGTTTCAAAGACATTTAGCCAGATTAGATGCCCAAGACCCCCTTCATATTCAAGTACATTTTTCAAGAAAAAAATACTGGGCAATGGCTGCTTCTATTGCTTTTGTGGTATGCCTTGGAGCTAGTTATTTTTTCAAGGATTGGATTCAATATAAAAATATTCAAACCGCTTATGGCGAGACAAAAGAAATCACACTTGAAGATGGAAGTATCGTGTACTTGAATGCCAATTCTAGTTTAAAAGTACCTCGATTTGGATTTGGATCATCCACCCGAACGGTTGAACTCAGTGGAGAAGCAGATTTTTCAATTAAGCATACACCAACCAACCAAAAGTTTATTGTGCATACACAGAATAAATTTGATGTAGTTGTGTTGGGAACAGAATTCACTGTTTTTAGTCGAGCAAGAGGTTCAAAAGTAGTCCTAAAGAAGGGGAAAGTTAATCTTCAATACCATACAAAAACAGGGATAAAGCAACTTATTATGACCCCAGGTGATTTAATCAGCTTGTCAAAAATAAATCAGACTATTACCAAAGAAAAAGTAACTCCAGAAGATTTCTCTGCTTGGAAAGAACATGAATTTGTTTTTAATCAACTTACGATGCGAGAGTTATCTACTATTTTCTATGAAAACTTTGGTTTAACGATTCAAATACAAGATGAAGCTATTCAAGAAATGACACTTTCGGGTTCGTTTAAAGCAAATAATGCACAAGAATTATTAGAAGTACTTACTAGAACCGCTGGGTTGAATTACCAACAAGAGGGAAATGTCATTGTCATTTCAGAAACCAAATAATAATCTCCATATAATTATGCAAAAAAATAGACTACCATTATTTCTAGGTGCTATGTTAATGATTGTGCAACCGAGTATGGCACAATTATTAGCTAGTGCTTCGACTGGTGTAGGCAAGCTTCAGATAAGTAAGGAGCAAACTTCTAAGAAGAACCTCAAAGAAATGTTACTTGACATGAAACGTCACTATAAAATCAATATTTTATTTTTTGACAAAAATGTAGAAGGCTTTTGGATTGAGACAAATCGAATCGCATTGACTGATAAATTAGAACAGAACCTTGATAAATTGCTTAAAGGATTAAGTCTTTCATACACAAAAGTGTCAGAAGATTCGTATGTGATTTCTCCTAGTACTTCAAAAAAAAACGCATTAAGCGAGCTGAAAACAACCACAAACACCTCTGAAATCAAAAATAATATTGACAATGTTGTCATAGAGCAAACTGTAATAGGAAAAGTAGTAGATACAGATGGACAGCCGTTGGTAGGTGTGACTGTGAGTGTAAAAGGAACTACTAGAGGAACTACTACAGATAAAAATGGGCAGTTTAAAGTCAATGTTCCTAACGAAAACAGCTTCTTAGTATTCAGTTTTATTGGGTACAAGAAATACGAAACCAGAGTAGGCAAACAAACGACTATTAACGTCTCTTTGGCAGAAGATAATACCGCCTTAGCCGAAGTACAAGTAATATCAACAGGATATGGTTCTGTCAGTAAAAAAGACCATACAGGTGCAACAGGTTCGGTAAAAATGGCTGACTTTGAAAAAGCACCTGTTCGGTCTTTTGATGAAGCCTTAGCTGGACGTTTGGCAGGTGTGCAAGTTACTTCTCCCGATGGCCAACCAGGAGCCAATGCCGATATTGTCATTCGTGGAGCAGGTACACTTACAGGTAGTCCCTCGCCCCTATTTGTGATTGACGGATTCATTCAAGAATCGGCTAACTATAACTCCCTTAACCCATCTGATATCGAATCGATAGAAGTATTAAAAGATGCTTCCGCTACGGCTATTTATGGAGCAAGAGGAGCTAATGGGGTAATCATCGTAACAACCAAGCGAGGTAAATCCGAAAAAACTACAATTACTTACAATGGTTCCGTGGGGATGCAACAAATCGCTAAAAAAATGAGCCTACTGAATGCGTATGAATTTGTTCGTTTGCAGTCGGAAATCAACCCGACTTTTGCGGCAGCTAATTACTTTACAGATGGGAAGACCCTTGAAAGTTACCGAGATATAAAAGGGATTGATTGGCAGGATAAAATGTATAACGACGCTCCTTTTCAGAATCATGCCTTATCCTTAGCAGGTAAATCTGGGAAAACATCTTACTTATTATCAGGTAATTTTACTGACCAAAGCGGTCTTATCGTTAATAGCGGTTTTAACCGTTATCAAGGACGATTCGCCTTAGACCAACAAGTGAATAGTAAGCTAAAAATAGGGATTACAAGCAATTATGGGGTAACGACTAGTTATGGTAATATAGTAAGTACACAAACAGTATCAGGAAACTCTGGCTCTGTAAACGACCAAAATTTCAACTTGATTTATAATATATGGTCGTTCCGTCCCGTAAGCGGTACGATGAGTGAAGCTGAACTGGAAAATATTACAGAAGATCTTAGTTCAACTAACTCAGATCAAGATCGATTTAATCCGTATGTTCAAGCAACGAATGAACTAAATCAAACGCAATCGGTCGCTTTCTCGAGCAACGGTTATATGGATTATCAGTTGAATAAATATTTTAAACTTCGTATTACTGGTGGTATCACTTCTACCAGTGACGAGCAACTACGTTTTTATAATAGCAATACCAAAACAGGGAGTCCTCTGACATTTAGGGGATCTACTAATGGCCCTAATGGATCAGTTGTTAACGCTGGAACATTTAATTATCAGAATGAAAACCTACTTTTCTATGACAGAAAGATTGGAAAAGTCCATACAATTGGTCTATTGACAGGTTTTACGATTCAAAAAAATACAAGCAAGAGACGTTCATTTAGTGCGTTACAAGTACCTAATGAAACATTGGGTATTAATGGTTTGGATGAAGGAACGCCATTTTTAGTAGGCTCTTCTTCCTCTCTCAATACGATGATGTCTTATTTAATGAGAGTAAATTATAGTTATAAGTCGAAGTACAGTCTTACTGCTAGTATGCGTGCCGATGGATCTTCTAAATTCCGTCCCGAAAACCAATGGGGATATTTCCCATCAGGGGCAGTTGCTTGGCGTTTTGGAGAAGAAGCTTTCATGAAAAAATTTCGTAATGTACTATCAGAAGGGAAACTACGTGCGAGTTATGGGATTACAGGTAATAACCGTGTAAGTGATTTTGCTACTTATGCTAGTATTACAACTCCATTCAATAGCCGATATGCTTTTAACAATAGTGCTATTATTGGGTCAGCTCCAGCTACTATCGAAAATCCTGACCTAACTTGGGAAACTTCCTCTATGCTTGATGTTGGACTAGAACTTGGGTTTGTCAATAATCGTATAAACCTAGAGTTGGATTACTATAAGAAAAAAACCTATGACTTACTCTTGAACTCGACAATCTCAAGTACTACAGGGTTCTCGTCTATGACTCGTAATGTAGGAGATGTGATGAATGAAGGGCTTGAGTTTACATTGAACAGTTTGAATATTAAAAAGAAAAATTTCTCATGGAGTACCAACTTTAATATTTCCTTTAACCGTAACAGAGTACTTCGTTTATCTAGTAATGAAAACTCAATGTTATCGAGCGTAAGTGGTTCTTTTTCAGGAAATTTAAGCGGATATAATTCACACATAGCAGCTATTGGAGGACCTGTCGCACAATTCTATGGATTTGTTTCTGATGGCTTATATCGTATGTCAGACTTCTATGTTTCTCAAAATGGAAGCAACACGCTATATACGCTAAAAGATGGTGTTCCTTACTATGGTACCAGATCAACGATTCAGCCAGGTGATGTAAAACTTAAAGACTTAAATGGAGATGGTATCATTAATGCCAATGATAATACAGTAATTGGGAGTCCTTTCCCAGTGCATTTAGGCGGATTTTCAAATGCCTTTACCTATAAGGGATTTGATTTGAACGTATTCTTCCAATGGTCGTTTGGTAATGATGTAATGAATGCCAATAATATTATGATGTTAGGAAATACTACTGGTGACGATAGAGGGCTGGGGATGAATATGTTTGCAGCTTATGCTGATCACTGGACGTTGACCAGCCAAGATGCAGAATATCCAAGAGTGAAAGCGGGTGCATTTGGTCTGAGAGCCTATGCCTCACGTTTTGTAGAAGACGGGTCTTTTATCCGCCTAAAAACGATTTCGTTTGGATATAATGTGCCAGCTAAGTTGTTAAAGAAAGCTAACATTACGGCTTTACGTCTTTATACTTCAGCACAAAACATTAAAACATGGACAAACTACACAGGGCCAGACCCCGAAGTTTCTACTAAAAATGCTAGTGCTTTAACTTCTGGTTTTGATTTCTCTCCTTATCCACGGGCGAAGGTAGTCGTGTTTGGTTTGAATCTTACCTTTTAACCAAACAAATGGATAGTTTATTAATAAACAATCATTTAGATTTTATTAGATATTATGAAAAAGATACAGTATTTGATAATTTGTGGGCTTAGTCTCATGGGGCTTAGTGCTTGTAAATCATTTTTGGAACCTGAGCCAGAAGACTTTTCATTAACCACTAACTTCTATCAGAACGAAAAACAAGTTACTTACGCCTTGACGGGTATTTACGCTAATTTAAAAAACTCAGCATTAGGAGAAAACTATTTAGTGCGTTGTACGGCTTCTTCCGACGAAGCATATTTTTATAATACAGAACAAAGTCCTGCTACCTATAATAATGTAGCAAGCGACACCTATATCAGTGGTATATGGACAAATGCTTATACTTCTATCAATTTTGCCAATAATTTACTAGATAATATTGACCGTTCTACAGGTTTATCGGCAAGTGTCAAGAATCATGCAATTGGAGAAGCTAAATTTTTGAGAGGATATTATCATTTTATTTTGGCTCAATGGTTTGGAGATATTCCTTTACACCTTAAAGCGAGTGCATCCTACGAAGATGGTATTCGGGAACGAACGCCTGTCAAGCAGGTTTATGATCAGATTATCAAGGACATGACAGAGGCCGATTCTTTGTTATACGATCAGACAACTACAACATTAGGTTATCCAGAGCGAGTAACAAGCGACGCTGTAGAAGGCATATTAGCAAGAGTCTGCCTTTTCGCTGCTGGAGAGCCTGTAAATGATACCAAACGCTATAAAGATGCCTTATTCTGGGCTAACAAATTAGTTGCCTCTGGAAGACATCGATTAAATCCTGATTTTAAGCAAATATTCATTAACCAAGTTCAAGATAAATACGATGTCGGGGAATCTATCTGGGAAACGGGCTATAATTATATTTCATCCACTTCTGCCTTAAATACCTTGGGAGTTGTAGGGGTGTATGGTGGCGTTACTCAAACTTTTAGCCCTACTATTAATGGAACTGCAACATTCGACAGTGGTTACGTGTATGGTTATCATAAAGTGCATCCTCGCTTATACAGAGCCTATCAACCTGGTGATAATCGTAGAGATTGGACTATCGGAAATTATAATTATACCAATGCTGTAAAAACTTATCTATCCCCTACACAACTTTGGGAACGGATGCCTGCCAAATGGCGTAGAGAATACGAATCATCATTAACTAGAAGTCAACAGCGAGGAAATGCTACAAACATGCCATTGTTACGTTATGCAGATGTGTTACTGATGTTAGCGGAAGCGGAGAATGAGGTAAATGGCCCTACGGCTGTTGCCTATAATGCTATAAATCAGGTAAGAAGAAGATCTTTTACAACTACTCCTGTGGTAGAGCATATTACTATGACTAGTCAAGGAACTGGTTATACAGGAGTAGGTTATACCAATGCCCCAGCCGTAACCGTTACTGGAGGCGGTGGCTCTGGTGTGAGAATTTTAGCGACAGTAGTATCTGGTAGAGTACATCTTATCTTGACCAATCAAGGTAGTGGATTTACTTCCGCTCCAACCATCACTATTGGAACAGCTTGGACAGCTAATACTCCTTATACTGTCGGAACACAGGTAGTCGCTAATGCCAGACTATATACCGTAACTGCTGCGGGTACAAGCACAACAACAGCCCCTTCTCAAACAAGTGGAGCTTCTTCTGCCACAGCAACAGGAGCAGTGTTTACGTATGCGGGTGTGCCAGCCACAGCTACAGCTACTATCAGTGCGACACCAGCTGTAGATTTACCTACAGGACTTTCTCAAACAGCCTTTAAGAAAGCTATCCAAGACGAACGTTACCGAGAGTTAGCTTTTGAAAGTCTTCGTATTGGGGATTTAAGACGTTGGGGTATTTTGGTTTCAACCATCAAAGGAATGGCTAATGATATTAATGGATTAACAGCGGATATTCCTGCGGCTGGTTCAGCGTTTGTAGCCCCAGCATTAGCTCCTGTGAATAATATTTCTGCACGGGATATTTATTGGCCAATTCCTATCAGAGATTTGATATTGAATCCTAAGATGATCCAAAACCCTGGCTTTTAACGAACAACAAGAGGTTATTCTGTTAGAGACTTCTTAATACAAGGTACTATTATGAAAAAAATACACATTATATTATTACTGCTTTTACCAGCATTAATAGTTGGTTGCAATACCGTAGAATTTGTGAATCCTACCTTCGAGGTAACGACAGACTCAACAACCTATAAAGTTGGTCAGAATGTAACGTTTAAATTCACAGGACAAGCCGATAACATCTCTTTTTATTCCGGAGAATTAGGTTTTACCTATGCTAATCGTAATAAGCAGACAGGAGACAGTGCTATAAATCAATTGTCGTTTAATACGTTATGCACTGCCACAGGACAAACAAACAATTTGAGCGTATTGGTATCAAAAGACTTTACAGGAATAATGGATACGACCAATATCAAAAAGGCAACATGGACTGACATTACAAGTAGAGCAAAACTAGGAACGACCACAACAAGTGTTGCTTCTGGTACGGTTGATGTATCGGATTTTCACTCCACACGAGATACCCTATTTGTAGCATTTAGATATAGAAGCACGCCTTCTAGCACTGCCAGTAGAGCAAGGTCATGGACAGTGAGTACGTTTTCTATGAAAAATATTTTTCCGAATACTGCTACTTATACGCACAATACCTCAACATCCGACATTCGCTTGGCAGGAATGCAAACCATTAGCATGAAAAGCGATACACTAAAATGGGTACTAGGAGGCTCTCTGGTATTTCCGCAAGGCTTAGTAGATTATAGTGCAGGGGGAGACGACGACTGGGCAATTTCCAAACCCTTCAATTTATCTAAAATTACACCCGATGTAGGCATTTTTGTAAAAAATACTTCTCAGTTAGTTACTAGTTATGTCTATCAATTTAAAAAAGCTGGGACGTATAAAGTAACTTTTGTCGGTAGTAACATTACTAAAGACAATACCGCAGAGGCCGTCAGAGAGTTGACAATCAAGATTATTCCTTAGGTCTTTACTTCAAATCACTTGTAGTTTTATAGATTATATCGGCACAATGTATTCACAAAGAGTATGTTGTGCCGATTATTACTTTCTTATCCATCTTTCGTCAACTGAAAAACCTTTCTTAGTGTTAGTTTATCATCATAAAAATAAGCGTTAGTCCTTCCAACAAGCTATAAATGAAAAAGCCTTCCCTGTTGACTAAGGAAGGCTTCTTAATGTAACGATATGCCGTAGCTTACTTCAAGATAGCTCTTGTAAATGAAATAACACTACAAACGATACCAACGGCAATAAACATTTTTCGAGTAGGTAATTTTGTGGTTAACATGGCAGAAAGTGGAGCTGTAGCCACCCCTCCTATTAGTAAGCCTGCAACAATTCGCCATTGACCAAAGCCACCGCCTACAAAAAAGGTAAAAGCACTCGCAAAAAGTATGAGCTTCTTTAACGAGCTGATTGAGGTTATTAGCCATCCCTGCTAACTGTATTTTTTCTCGTTTTCCTTCAGCCGAAAAAAGGTTAGTTACTTTGCCTTCGGTCATCATTTTTCTAAAATATTCGGTCACATTCATATTAGCCTCTTCAGCTATTTTTTTACATCTGTGGTAATCGTCGCTTGTGATTCTCACTCGAATTGTTTTGTCGAGTTTGTTGGGAATCGGAGGTCTTCCGCCTTTACGTGGATTTGGGTGTTCTTCCATCTGTTTATAATTATGTAGTCTTTAAAATAAGAATTTAACGAGATACTAAGTGCTTGCACGATCGCTTTTGCAGGTTTATGACCTGCAAAAGACACCTCTTGCTTCAAATAGAAATTAAATTTAATGAAATATATTGTAATCAATAAATACTTTTTTATTTGTCCACTGTATATATTTGTATCAAACATGTACCTCAGTATAGCATATTACAGGTAGTTTATTGGCAGTTTGTGGGTAGTCTGTGGGTACTTTGCAGGTTGTTTATTGCTACACT
>JALRIJ010000082.1 GCA_023255485.1 Flectobacillus sp. | reverse complement strand
TCTCCTTTTTTTGTTTTTCAACTACCAATTCTGGATTATCTACCTGCTTAGAATGGCTATACAACAGATTTTCTTGCATCAAACGCTGAAGGTAGCCCATTGGGTTTTTGATTTTAGTCCCATTAGCCAACAACTTTTTTACCAAATCTATTCGCTCGAGAATAAAAGCTTGTTCATAATGCTTCAACCATTCCTGAACAGTGCTCATATTGGCACCAGGATATGCTTTCACCCGCTCAAATATAGCAAGAGAAGGATCTTCTGTTACCGAAGAGGAAACGCTTGTCATTACATTCATGGGCGACACTTGTTTCCTTTCTTCAACAATTGTCTTATTAGAAATAATTTTAAACACAATGGAGTGTACGGCTTTTCCCCTCTTCTCTTCCTCAAAGGTAAATCGAATGTCGGTATAGGTCTCCAAATCCTCCTGTGCTTTCAAAATTACTCGCTGCTTAAAATTGGCATACAAAGGATATTTATCGGCGAGTGCTAAGGTATCTTTTAGTTCCGAAACACTGAACGTGCGTTTTCCTATTTTTTCATATTGCTTTAGAAGTTCATATATTCTGACGGAAAAAGAACTCTGTAATTGTAACACATTTCGAACATCATACATCAAAAATTGAGTCTGAAGTTGTAGTAAGAAAGGCTTCATTTTGGGGTGAAATGAAATATCAAGATAACTTCCCTGTGTTTTACTAGTGAAACTATCTAAACCTACTGCAATGTGAGTCAAGAACTCCTTCTCTCCTTCTTCTGTATCACGAACAATTTTGATTTCTTTTTTCATTAATTTAACGGCTCCTCCTTTCAGCAGTTTGTATGACTGCTTATCTGCGGTTAAATTAAAGTCTTCAATCACGTCTTTTAAATAAATACGATATTCTTTAAAATCTTCATCATCGGGATAAATCATCGTGAGCATTTTCGTGAACACACGCATTTCCCAAATATCAAAACGGTATTTGCCTTCTACCAGGTTATTCGACTTTCGTACTAATTTGACTGATTGAGAACTATCTCTATCATTTTTTTTCCCTTTCATAGATGTAATGTGGATAAATCATAGTAAAACACATCCCGTTCTAAACTAAACACCCTAAATTTGTTATAGAAAACCCTAAATTTGTTATAATAACGCCCTAAATTTGTTATAGAAAACCCTAAATTTGTTATAGAAAACCCTAAATTTGTTATAATAAAGTTCATAATTAACTTAAAATCAATTAGTTATGAGCACCGAAAATACATAAAAAAAGAAAAGAATTATAAAAAATCAAAATCAGAATATTGATGATGTTTTTTTATAAAAATAAAATTTTTTAAGTATTAAATAGAATAAAAAATGGGACTGTACTTTGTTAGCTAAATAAATGCTCTTCGCTTTTTTGAAATTTAAAAGTAAAATTACCACAACCCTAATTTTGTTATAGTTGGTATCAAAAGCTACCCTATTTTTGTTATAATTAGGGGGAGTAAAACGCCAATATTATCTCAAAATATACCTTAATAGGTGCTCAAAATGGGGTATAAGTGACTTTTAATAAGTGAAACGGTAATGTACCCTAAATTTGTTATAGATAAAGTATTAAATTATTGAATATCAGATGATTGAATCAATAGCTTCAATTCGTTTGAAAGTGAAATTAGCTCATCACATAGGTTAAAACTATCTGTATTAGCCAGTTTTTGAACAACTTCTTGGATTTTTTTCTTTATTAGTTGCTTTTCGGAGATAAGCGTATCTTCTACAGAACTCTTGGTTGTACCTACTATATGGGCAACTTGCTCAAGAGAAACGATAGGTGTTTCATTCGATGAACTTAATTGACCAAGTTGCTGAATATCGGCTTTTTTAGCTTTTACCCTACCTGATAAGATTGCTTGTTTCAATTCTGGAGCTAATACATTTAAGCCTTCTGCAAATTCTGCATCTCGCTTAATTGTCTTTTCACTAACATTATATTGTTTGGCTAGTCTTGTAGCAGTAGCCTCTTTTTTAGCAGATGACCCATAAGGGACATTTTGACCTTTATGCTCTTCTGTCTCGCTAGTATCATAAGGGACATTTTGACCCTTATGGTCTGCTCTACTATATTTGCCCTTTTCTAGCTTTTCAGCGTTATAACGTAAGCCTCGTAAATAAGACGCTTGTTCTGGTATTAAATTTCGGCGACCTAGCTGATTATCAATCATATAGTCTTTTACATCCTTCAACGAAGCAAAAGACACTAAATGTATTTTAAAGTCAATCTGGTGTTTTTGACATATTCCATAGCGGTTATGTCCATCTACAAGGACATAGCAATTGCCTACTTCGGTACTTGTTGGGTCAATTGTTGTTTTTGCCGTGTCCCAAATCATCAAGGCTTCTCGACAGCCTTCTGCTAAGATATTTTTTTCTAACTGACTATACTCCTCTTCTTGTAGTGGTGGGATAAGGTCACGCAGTTCGTCCACAATGACAATCTGTCGTTTGATTGCTTCATGGTTTAGTAAACTCTGATCTTTGATAATTGTGGTAGAACCAAGGTTCCCCATATATTTTTTGGCCATTCGTCGTATTTGATAATAAAATGATTGTAGTAGTGAGTAGTAATGCTAAATCCAAAACTCATCATTCAAAATTTAGTATTATTTTATAAGGTGTTAGAACTAAACTCCTTGGCTAATTTTAAATAATCAACAGCTCCGTTAGAATTTGAGTCGTAGTCAAAAATCGTTATCTGTGCAATTTGAGACTCTTTAATCGAAACATTAATACGAATTTCAGTCGTGTAAATCTTAAAATTATTCAAGGTTTGGTGCACATATTCAATCATATCTCGGTGCACTTTCAAGCGTTTATCTACCATAGTCAAGACCACCCCTTCTACAATGAGTTCGGGGTTAATTCGTTCACGCACTTGCGTAATTCGTTCAAACAAGTTGTTCACTCCTTTCATAGCAGATACTTCTGGTTGTAAAGTTACTAAGCAACTGTTAGAAGCAACCAAAGCCGAATTGGTGAAGATATTTAAAGCAGGAGGGCAGTCAATTAAAATGTAGTCATATAAATCTTTCAGTGGATTTATTTTATTTTTTAGTTGATTCACCCCTCCGACAGCCTGAACAAGCTCCAAATCGGCATAAGCTAATTCTAAATCGCTAGGAGATAAATCGTAATTTTCGGCGATGGAGATAACTGGTAAGTCTTCATTTTTTAGCAAAGCATGCACAATTTGTTTTTCAGGATTATCTATTCCCAGTGATTGAGAGAGGTTTCCTTGAGAATCCATGTCAATTAATAAGACCTTAAAGCCAAGTTTGGTCAAGGCTTTTCCGAGGTTGATGGTTGTCGTTGTTTTACCAACTCCCCCTTTATGATTGACAATCGAAACCACTTTCGCTTTTTTGTGTTGCGTCTCGTTATATCCATACTTACTTAAAATAGGATATAAGGCGGCAAGATGTTTTTGATTGAGGACTCTGTCGCCTGATAAAGCTTTGGACAACGTACTACTAGGTAGTCCTGCTTCTTTTTCGAGAATAGAAATCGAAAGAGCAGGATTTCGCTTTATAAATAGAATTACTTTTTCGTGAGATAGCATAATTAGTACATTTAATTTGTCTTAAAATTAAGATAAATTAAATGTATTGTCAAATATTTTAGACAAAAATAGTACTAATTAAGTAATCATAATGAGTGAGATGGAGTTGTCCATTAGATAAACACATGGTAGGAAAGGAACAACAGAATTGACATCGTATCTCTACTTACGTAGATGGCTATATTATACTTGCTTTTCTAGGGGGGTAGTAAAACTGCTTGAAGACTCCTTTTACTATAACAGGAGAGAACACTACTCAGTCGTATTCAACATAAGTACCACATATACAAGAAACTTGCTTAGTGCAAAGTATATTAAGTAGGCTAGGAGAGACTCCTAGTTTATTCCCATTTTACTCGAAGCAGGATTGAATCTATAAGAGCGATTAGAGAGAAATTTCTTATTATTGATTAAGCTTGGGTAGTAGTGATATCTTAAGATAATATCCCGAATGGATGCCTATCCGACTTTATTAGTAGCAATGTATTATCCGTTTATAATTTGTTTGGGTACGGATCATGGAGGAAAATCAATTTTTAAATATACCACCCAAGTGGACATTATTAGGCAAGCAGTCAATCATAATAGCATATTGCCAATACAACTAAAAACTAAAGGTGGTCAAGCTATTTGGTTGTATCAAGACTAGAACCTAATTTTTATAGAACAATGACTTATCAGCTTATCGGAGTGGCTATTGGTGGACTTTTTGCGTATATATGTAAGGGTTAGAGTGTTTGGTCGCCAAAGATGACGTTCCTGAGGCAACTCAATGGATTTAGGCATTCAATCAGGCTTCCAAAGAGTGGTTCAAGTTTTCGGGAGATTTATGGCAGAAATTTCCGTCATTTCCTCTGGATAGGAAAATTGACGATTTGAAAGCCTACGAGAATGGGACGTTTGAATATCTTTTTCATCCAGAAGGAGGACTCGAAAAAAGACCGAGGAGCTATTCGTATTATCAACAAAAACAGAGCGGTTTTAGTACTTCCGCTTTACCCAGAAAAAGTTCGTCAAACGAAATTTATTACCGTTATCATTCTGAAAGATTCGATAAATGATGCTAATACTCTTGAGATTGAGCGTTTGACGCACTTAAATTCAATAAAAACATTCGCAGGCTGAAATGCTCTTCTTAGCGTTTCAATCTGCAAATGTGGTGAAAAAATCCTTATCATTTCAAATACAGCATGGGTGTCATAACGATAATTTTGCGGCTAGTTGGGTAAGTACCTTTCTTGAAGAATTATGTAAAAGAAGCTTGCTTTTTTGCTTGAAATGGAGTTGATATCCTATCTATTAGTTCCAATCCTTTATTTACTGGCTGAACTTCTGTAAGTATTAGTATGATTTCATTGTCTGTTACCACTGTTGGGATGGTACGAAATCTTGACGAGTTTTTCTACTAGCTTTAATTTTAGCATTAACTCGACAAAATTTTATAATAGTTACTATAATTCGTACAAATTGATTGTGATTGTCAATCAATGGAGTAATCATGTTTAAGCTAAAATTTTATTTGATATTAATTTTGTTAAACTAAAAATTAGAAAAGTTAAATTATTTTATCCAAATGCTTTAGAATAACACGATTTTAATTTTTAAGGTACAAAACATATCTCAAAAACAATCAATAAGAAAAGTATGAACACAATTATCCAAATTCAATCAAGGTGGCATAGACTATTGCTGATAGTTCTTGTATTTTCGCTTACGGCTAGTATCAATGTAATTGGGCAAAAAATGCAGGTATCAGGATTAGTAAATAACGAAAAAGGGGAAGCAATGTCTGGCGTTAGTATTCTCATTAAAGGTACTAACAAGGGGACAAGCACCGATAAAGATGGAAAATTCAGTCTTGAAGCAGCGAAGGGAACTAGTTTAACTTTCTCCTTTATCGGTTATAGCACTCAAAGCATTACGCTAGGAAACAATACGATTTTGAATATTACCCTCAACGAAATCACTAAATCATTGGATGAAGTTGTTGTAACGGGGGTATTCGATAAAAGAACAGCCTTAGAATCTTCCATTGCAATTAGTACATTGAATAGTAAATCGATCTCAAAAATTAGTGCCAATAGTGCCGCAGATTTATTGAGCTATACACCAGGTGTATATGTGAACTCATCTGTTGGGGAAGTTGGAAATACCGTATTCTCAAGAGGAGTTAATGCCAATCAGTTTAGTGTAGCTGGTGGTAACGGATACTATTATGTTGCCTTGATGGAAGACGGACTACCAACGACAAATTTATCTTCAGGAAATATTGTAGCCGACTTTTTCTACAGAGCCGATGCAACCTTGGCTCGTTTAGAATCTGTAAGGGGGGGCTCTGCTTCTATTACAGGTAATAACTCGCCTGGTGGAATTTTTAATTATGTTTCCAATACAGGTCAAAAGCCTGTGAATACCATCGTATATAAAGCAGGATTAGAAGGAAATGGCACCAATCTTTATAATAAATTGGATTTCAATTTAGGAGGTAAAGTAGGTGGTTCAGATTGGTATTATAACTTAGGTGGTTTTTATAGAGTATCAGATGGTGCTAGAAACCCTGGATATGCACTCAATAAAGGAGGTCAACTAAAGTTAAACTTTATTAAATCCTTGGCAAATGGCGGCTTTATAAAGGTTTATGCAAAGTACCTAAATGATAAAAATGCCACACCACAGGCTTTACCAGCAAAAAATTATGACAATCCAACCCTTGTAGATGGTTTTTCTAATACAGACACGTATATGCTTCCTGCAGCCACATCTTCACATCCATTGTGGAATGCTACAGATACGTACAATTTTGACCCCTCAAATTTGATTAAGTCAACAGATATTACCCTAGGAACAGAGATAAACCTTCACCTTAAAAATGGATGGATTTTCAATAATAATATTAAGGGCTCCTTTAAAACAGTCGAACAAAGTTTGACAATTCTTACAGCACCAACTTCTTTGACAAACCTGCTTACTTATGCTTTAATGGGAATTGTTGCTCCTGGAACAATCTCGTTAAATGAGTTGAGTACAGGGAAACAACTTGTTGAAGTGAATGCAGATTTCTCAAGAGGACCTAGTTGGAGTGTTACCAAAAATGTGCTACCAAGCCAAAATGTCATGAAAGATGGGGTTCTTTTTAACTTTACAAGCTATAGTAACACGAAGCTAAGTGAACTCATTGACCAGATAAGCGTAAATAAGAAAATAGGAAACCACTCACTTACAATAGGTTCTTATTTGGCATTCTCAGATATTACTACCGACCCGAATGGGACATCTAATTCATCGTTAAGAGCAATTCAAAACCGTTCTGTACCATTAGATATTACCCTTACGTTACCCAATGCAGTAAAACTACAAGTGACTAACCCTCAGGGATATGCTCAATTGTCGGGTGGTGGATTTTCGTTTAAATCGTTTAATGCTACCATGAATCAACTTTCTGGTTACATTGCTGACGGTATTCAGGCAACGGATAAATTGAATATAGATTTAGGTCTTCGCTATGATTTTATAGGGGTAAAAGGGGTAAATAACATTGGAAAACAGAATGCAGATTCAGATAAAGGCGGTTTAGATAAAAATCCTTTAACTCTTTATGATAATGGTTATTTTGTAAAAGGGGAAGATGTTAAGTATGATAATCAGCTTAATTTATTTTCTTATTCAGCAGGGGTAAATTACAAGTTTAATTATGCAAATTCAGTGTATGCACGTTATTCGAATGGTAAAAAAGCTCCTGATATGCAGTTCTACTTTGATAATTTTAATTCATCTGCTGCTTCTCCAGAAGTAAAGGCTCAAACAGTTAGTCAATTTGAGTTAGGATACAAGTTCAAAACGGCAAAAGTATCGGGATCATTGATTCCATTTTACAGTAGTTTGAGTGATATACCTGTATCGCTGATTGCTCAAAATGCCGATAACACATCCTATTATACGCCAGTAGTGTATAATCAGTTGGAAACTTTTGGATTAGAAGCGGAAGCAAATGTAGAAATTACTAGGAAATTCGCTATTAATGCTAATTTTACCTTACAAAAATCAAGTGCTAAAACGTGGCAAAGTTGGGTTACAGGAAATAATGGTCCTCAAGATGATGTGCTAGTCAATAATAATGGCAATACTTCTGAAAATGTACCTACGTTGATGTTTAATATTTCGCCTACATATAATTTCAAAAAGGGATATGCTATGATAACGTATCGCTATATGGGAGATAGACAAGCGAATATGGCAAATACCTTCACTTTACCAGGTTTTGGACAAACTAATTTGAGTGTTGGCTACGAATTAGGCTCTAAATTATCGCTTACTGCAAACATTAATAACCTTACAGATAAGTTAGGAGTGATGAACTGGCAAGCAACTTCAGAGAAAGCACTTGTTGATGCTTTTGGTCATAATAGCTTTACTCCTGAACGCCGAGCAGAGAATCCAAATTCAATTTTCCAAATTATCGCTGTTCAACCACGATCATTCTTCTTAACATTAAGTTATAAATTATAATAGGTAATTTCAATGATGGTGTATAAAAGTATAGCGTTTAAAGTTTAAGGCATTTTTCCCAAACAAGATTCTGTTAAATCTTACTTCAAAATACGATTTAACAAAACAAAATGCCTGACTTTAACTCATAAGCTCTGGACTTTTACATACCATCATTAACTAAAATAAAACAATGGAAAAACAGAAAGCAGGGCTTCCGCAAGCCATGGTAATATTAATCATTAGTATTTTGCCTATGATGGCGATAGTGGCATTGATGCCGGTAATCCCTGTGCTTATCCAGCATTTTCATGATATTCCAAATATCATGACGCTGGCTCCATTAATCGTTGCTGCTCCCGGAATTTGTGTTGCATTTTTATCACCCTATGCTGGGTACTTGACTGATAAATTAGGGAGACGAAAATTACTTTTAATTTTCACCCTATTCTATGGGTTCGGAGGAATCTTGCCATTTTTTATAGAGGACTTTACGATATTGATGATAGGTAGATTGTTGCTTGGTATTGGTGAAGCCTTTATTTTAACGGTAGCTAACACTCTTTTAGGTGACTATTTCGAGGAGTCTGAACGTACCAAATGGCTTATGTGGCAAAGCATAGCTGGAGCGGTAAGTGGTTTTTTATTACTCTCAGTAAGTGGTTATTTGTCTAGTCTAGGTTGGAATTATCCGTTTCTGGTATATTCAATTGCATTTATTGTGACGATATCTACTTACTTTTTCATATTCGAACCTAAAAGAGGCGTACAGAAGTTAAGTCCTTCAAATAGGTTGGTCGTGAAAGTGCCCATGAAAATAATGATTAGAATCACCTTGATGACGATGGTTGCTGCCATACTTTACAATGTGTACATTATTCATTTTTCGATGGCACTTAATGTAATGGGAATTTCTGATCAACAAAAGATTGGGTTTTACAGTGCCTTAGCCACTCTTGCCATACCCATAGGGGCTTATCTGTTCAAGTATTTTTCAGTAAGAAGTCCTCAATTTCAGTTTTCGTTATTATTTACTTTAATCGGTATTGGGCTAATTGGTATTGGACTTTCACAAAAAATTGAAATTACTATATTTTTTGCATGGGTTCAGCAATTGGGAGTAGGTATGGCTATTCCAATTTTGATTGCATGGGCATTAAACGAAGTGCCTCTCGAATTTAGAGGTCGTGGAATGGGTTTCTGGACGTGTGGATTCTTCTTAGGTCAGTTTATCTCACCTTTGGCTGTTTCGGCAATGCGAAATATTACAGGAAATATGCTTTATGCCTTTGTCTCATTTGGGATAGTATGCTTACTAGTTGCTATATTCAATGGTCTTTTAACAAAAAAGAGTGTTCAACAAGAAGAACAAATCTAGGTTAATAAGGCTAAACTAATGGGTGATATTTTTGAGATAAGAAGTTAAATGAAAAAAATTATGAGCCAATATCTTATGAATGACTTAGTTCCAACGATAGACACGATGGAGCTAGAAAACATTTTACGGGCGGATGGAATTCCTGTCGATGTACTGAATCGTTGTTCACATAAATATTTTCATATCAATCGTTTAGAAGAATATCATCGTCTGGCTAAAATACCATTGAAATCAGATTCTCAACCTAGAAGAATGAATGTTTATAGTTTTTTCTATCTTACTAAAGGGAAAAGTATTCGTGGTAATGGGTTTGATACTTATGAATTTGGCGAAAATACGTTTTATTTTATTCCTTCCTATCAGATTTCAATCTTCAATTCCGCTTTGAAAGACGTTGAAGGGTATTATTGTCATTTTACTTTAGAGTTACTGACCTTTGTTACAGCACATTATTCACTATTGACGGAGTTTCCATTTTTAGAATTCAATTGCTATCCATTGGTTAAAACGAATGAGAAAGCCAGAGCTAATATTATCAATGTGCTTGAACGATTAGTACAAGAATATAACGCTGATGGAGAATGTAGAACGGATATTTTACGAATCTATCTATGGTCGCTGTTTACAGAATTAAAACCTTTTGTAGAAACATCGAAACCCGCTATAACAAATGCGGCCAATTCGATAACAGAGCAGTATAAGAAAGCGTTGGCCAATAACATTGTCCAAAAAAATAAAATTTCAGATTATGCCGAAATGCTCAATATTACACCCAATCACTTGAATAAATGTGTCAAACAAACAACCAATAAATCGGCTCGTGATTTATTGGAAGAGATGTTGTTGTTAGAGGCTAAAGTGTTGCTTAAACAAACGAATCTTACTATCTCCGAAATTGCATTCCGAATTGGAAGAAATGAATTGAGTGATTTCACTCGGTTCTTTAAGACGAAGACAGGCTTAACACCCAGTGATTACCGAATCACAAAAATTTAATTTAAGCGATATGAAAAAAGGACAAAGAGTAGCTATTATGGGAGCAGGGCCAGGTGGTTTATCTGCTGGTTTAGCATTACATCAGGCTGGATTTGATGTAAAAATATATGAACGTCATTCAGAACTCCGTCCATTAGGAGGAGCCATCATTATAAATGCTGTTGTCATTAAAATATTACGTAGTTATGGAATTGCAATTGATGACACGTTTTCGGGAGTAAACAAGGTTTACTTTAAAAGTCATAAAGGACAGCAACGTGTCTTTACTCAAATGAAAACGAACCTACTAGAACAAGCCAATGTAAAAGGCTGGCAAAGTGGAATGATGCGTTCTGAATTGTACGAAAAAATGTTAGCCGTATTGCCAGAAGGGCTAATCGTTAAGAATCATAATTTTTCACATTATGTTGAAAATGAGCAAGAAGTTACCGTTTATTTTGAAGATGGAAAAAGTGAACATTTCGATTTATTAATAGGTGCAGACGGTATTAACTCCGCTGTTAGAAAACAATTATGGGGCGAATCCGAATTAAAACATCATGGGATAGCTGTATGGTTAGGATATGCAGAAATAGCGGATATTGCAAGGGATGAGATTGTGCTTCGGCATGGAGACTTACACCAATTTGGCTATGCTCCACTTATTTTTAAAGGAAAAAAGTGTATTGAATGGTGGTTTGTTGAGCCTTGCAAAAATGGACAAGATGAACCTACCGATAAAATGAACTACATTAAAGAATACCTTAAGGGCTTTGAACAACCTGTTGAGAAGATATTAAATGCTACAGAAGATGGGCATTTTTTTAGGTGGGTCATAAAATATCGTAATCCTTTACCAAAATGGTCAAAAGGGAGGGTGACAATCATGGGTGATGCAGCACACCCTACTTCTCCGTATGCTGGTTATGGTGCAGGAATGGCTATTGAGGATGGTTATTTTTTGGGTAGATATTTAAAAGGAAAAGATTTGTCAGACTTAAATGCACTCGAAGAAGGACTTAATAATTATGATAATGAGCGTGTCGTTTATTGTAATAACACAACTGCTTTTGCTCGCTCATTAGGTAAAGTCTTCCACATGTTACCTAAACCATTACGAATCCTTCGTGATTTTATACTCAATAATACAAAGTTGATGGAAAAAAATGTCAACAAAAACGCATTTGAAGAGGCTGGAAATTTATTAGATAAGGTATCTAGCTTAGAATCTCTTTAATGACATCTATAATACGATAATCTTCATGAAACAACTATTTCAAAGGTACATCGCACGATGTGTGGTGTACTTAATGGCTATCTTATGGCTAAATAATTACGTATATTCACAAGAGTTCAAATCTAGCATCCCAGACGAAAGCCGCTTTTCAAAAGTTGTTTTAGCGGAAAAGCTGGATGAACCTACCGAAATGTGTGTGCTGGATAAAGACAGAGTACTTTTCATTCAAAGAAAGGGGGAAGTCCGATTATTTAATAACAAATCTCACGAATTAAAAACGATTGCTCATATTCCTGTCAATACCAATTACACTAACTCAGATGGAAAAGAGTTGATGAGCGAACATGGACTGATGGGGTTGAATAAAGACCCCAATTTTGCTAATAATCATTGGATTTATTTGTATTATACCTCTAAGAAAGGAGATTACAGCGTTTTGTCAAGGTTTACCATGGATGGTGAAAAACTGCTTTTAGAATCTGAAAAAGAGTTACTAAAAGTGAATAGACTTCAGGAAGATTGCTGCCATACGGGTGGCTCAATTGCATGGGATAAAATAGGCAATCTCTATTTATCAACTGGTGATAATACAAACCCACACGGTTCGGATGGATTTTCTCCAGTGGATGAAGCTATTGGAAGACGACCTTGGGATGCTCAAAAATCAGCGTCTAATACCAACGATTTGCGGGGGAAAATAATCCGAATTAAGCCAACGCCTGAAGGCAGTTATACAATTCCCGAAGGCAATCTATTTCCTGTTGGACTTACTAAAACCCGACCAGAAATATTTTCGATGGGGCATCGAAACCCTTACCGTATTTCAGTAGATCAACAAACAGGTTACGTATATTGGGGAGAGGTTGGGCCAGATGCCAATAAACCTAATCCAGAGCGAGGGTCAGAAGGATATGACGAAGTAGG
>JALRIJ010000081.1 GCA_023255485.1 Flectobacillus sp. | reverse complement strand
TGGTATTGTTGCCCTAGTTCACGATGCGTTAGTCGTATTAGGAATGGTGGGTATCGCTCGTATTTTTGGTTTAGAATTAGAAGTTGACCAAGTATTTATCGCAGCGGTATTGACCGTAATTGGTTATTCAATTAACGATACCGTGGTAGTATTTGACCGTATTCGTGAAGAAATCGGTTTAGATGCTGACTTAAACGATAAGGAGTTGATGATTAAAACAATCAACCAATCAATTAACCACACGATGAGCCGTACCGTAATGACAGCAACTACTGTATTCTTAGTAGTAACCGTGTTGTTATTATTTGGTGGAGACGTATTAAGAGGTTTCTCTTTTGCGATGTTCATTGGGGTTGTGTTTGGTGCATATTCATCTATCTTCGTAGCAACGCCAATTGTAATTGACTTTGCAACAGGTAAAAAGAAGGCCGTAGAACCAGCAAAACAATAATATATTACTGAGTATGACAGGGCGGGCGATTCAATAATCGCTCGTCCTTTTTTTATGGGATTATAGGACGGTTTTGATTTTTGGATTATCTTGCAATAAGGAAAGTACAATGTATTGAGTATAAAGTACTAGAAATATTGGAACAACACAAAAAATTACATTTCATATACTAAAAAACAACAGATTATTATGGCAAACATTTGGGCTAAAAAGTCGCTAACACAATTAATGGATGACGCCACCGCAGAGAAAGGTGGTCTAAAGCGAAGTCTTGGGCGAATGAATCTCTTGATGATGGGTATCGGGGGAATTATTGGTGCGGGTATCTTCGCTCTTTCGGGTACTGCTGCTGCTAACTACGCAGGACCAGCGGTAACGTTCTCGTTCATTTTGGCAGGGGTTGCCTGTGCTTTTGCAGGTCTATGCTATGCTGAATTAGCGTCTATGATTCCAATTGCAGGTAGTGCTTACACCTATGCTTATGCAACCATGGGAGAGTTCATCGCTTGGATTATTGGTTGGGATTTAATCTTAGAATACCTTTTTGCTTGCTCAACTGTTGCTGTGGGTTGGAGTGGTTATATGATAAGTTTCTTGGATAAATTCCTAGGAATACAAATTCCTTCGTATTTAGCAGAAGCTCCAATTAAATACGATACCCTGACGGGTGACTGGACTTCAACAGGAGCGTTCATCAATCTTCCTGCGGTATTGGTTATTGCTATCATCTCTGCTATTCTTTACCGTGGAGTACAAGCATCGGCGACTGTGAATAACGTGATTGTAGCTATTAAAATCACGGTGATTGCCTTGTTCATCTTGTTTGGTTTCAAATTTATCAACATGGAGAACTTAACTCCATATATTCCTGATAACTCGGGCGTTTGGGGTAAATTCGGTTGGTCTGGTATCTTCCGTGCTTCGGGGGTAATTTTCTTCTCATACATTGGTTTTGACTCCGTTTCGACCGCAGCTCAAGAAGCAAAGAATCCACAAAAAGATATGCCTTTTGCTATCTTAGGCTCGTTATTTATCTGTACGGTTATTTATATCATTTTTGCAACCGTAATGACGGGTATGGTAAGCTACAAAGACTTGAACGTTTCAGCTCCAGTAGCCGTAGCAATCGACGCAGCAGGCGATTCATTAACTTGGTTGAGTCCATTGGTTAAAATCGGTGCAATTGCAGGATTAAGTTCAGTAATCTTGATTATGGCTTTGGCTCAATCTCGTATCTTCTTCACGATGTCTCACGACGGACTTCTTCCAAAATTCTTTGGTAAAGTTCACTCAAAATACAAAACTCCATACCTTTCTACGGTAGTAACAGGCGTAATGGCAGCCCTAATTGGTGGAGTATTCCCGATTGATTTATTAGGAGAATTAGTATCTATCGGTACGTTGTTCGCTTTTGCGGTTGTATGTTTGGGTGTATTATTCTTACGTTACAAACAACCAGAATTAAAACGTCCGTTTAAAGCTCCTTTCTTCCCAGTAGTTCCTATTTTAGGCGTATTGAGTGCAGTAGGCGTAATGTCATTCTTACCAGGCGATACATGGATTCGTTTATTCGTATGGATGGCTTTAGGTTTATTGATTTACTATTTCTACGGAAAGAAAAACAGTAAAGTCGGAAACGAATAAGTATTGGAACATCAGCGATATAAGCAGTAGAAGGATGCCCCTCGGGGTGTCCTTTTTTTGTTGAAAAAGAATTGAGCTTTTTTCGGTGTTCAAAACTTCCTTATTTTTGCTTATGTTTATGGTAAAAATGTAGAAGGATTATGGAAAATGTTAGAATAGAAAGTATAGAAATAACGAATATCGGTGTTTTTGAACATCTGAAACTAGATTTTCCTAAAAAAATAAATTCAGAACAGGCGGAGGTTCATATTCTAACAGGGGAGAATGGAACTGGGAAATCTACGATTTTAATGCTTCTAACAGGACTTGCGGATAACGCTAATGAGCAAGAATGTAAGAAACGAGCATGGGGAAGTAGTAGTTATTCAATTAATTATCAAGAATATCAAGAGAAGTGTACGTTTAAGTTTCGCTTGAAAGATGCTTCAACAGATGTTCCTATTCAATCGGAGCAAGCTACAAAGGATACCATTGATTATGCCTTTTTTGCTTATTCAAATGACCGCCAGCTAACAGCTCTTGAAAGCTTAGAAACTGAAAATAGTATTACAAGACATCCCTTTGTGGAGGCGGTTAAGTTTGATAAAACTATTGATGCTGCTAATTTTTTACACTGGATTTCAACTACTAAAACCAGAGCCTTGATTGCACAGGCTAATGGGGATGAGCAGGAATATGTTTCTTACACGAAAGCGATTAGTGAAATCGAAAAAGCCCTCTCGGAAATCACGGGTAAAAGTATCGAATTCTCTTTGGCTTCCAAACCCTATCTTCGTGTAGTATTGAAAATGGATGGACAAAGTCTTGATATAGATGTACTGCCTGATGGAATAAAATCAACCATTAGATGGCTTGGTGATTTGTTAATGCGATTAGAGAATATTCCTTGGACAGATGCAACGCTTATCTCGCTACACCAAAACTTTGTGTTATTTCTTGATGAAATAGAGGTTCATCTTCATCCAATGTGGCAACGAAGCATTTTGCCTGTTATTCAGAAATTATTTAAAAATGCACAGATTTTCATCTCAACTCATTCGCCCTTTGTTGTCGGTTCAGTAGATGGTGCGTGGATTCATAAACTTAAAAAAGAAGGACATATTGCCATTTTAGACGGTGAGCCTATGCTATCAGAAGACGGAAAATCAACTCGTCTTATTCTGGATGAAATATTTGGAGTGAACCAGCAATATGGAATTCAAGTAGAAGAGGATTTGAAAAAATTTAGAGTGCTAAGAGATAAGGTAATGACTGGAAAGGAGGTTTATCCCAATCAGGCCTTAGAGCAGCTTGCTAATGCTTTAGCGAATCAAAGTGCTGAATTATACCAAATAATTGCAAGAGAGCAGTATCAACTTGAGCGAATTATGTCCAAAACAATTAGCTAGTTTTACACCATGAGAAGATTTGAGAGGAAAGCCTGTCCTGATGTGTTACTCGAAGCTTACGCTAAGAGAATAAACCTAAATGGGTTGTTTGGGGAGAGAAATATCAAGCAAATCGAAGAAAAAATGAAGGGTTTATATTTCAGTGGCCACAGGTAAGAAATCAAAAGCTAAATCAGCTACTTTTACCTGATTTAAAGGGACAGACAGATAGCCACTGTTCGTATTGTGATGGATTTCCTTTGAAGAGTGGAGAGCGTACAATAGATCACTTTAAGCCCAAAAGCGAATTTCCTTTAGAGGTATGTTGTTGGGAAAATCTTTACTTAGCTTGTACTCATTGTCAAAGTGCTGAAGTTAAAGGTGATAAGTATGATGAACGATTATTACGACCAGATGAGGAGACTTATCAATTTGAAGAGTATTTTTATTATGATTATACTACACATCAGATAAAAGTACTTCAATACATATCTGAGGAAAAACAGTTGAGAGCAAGCATAACAATGGAGATATTAGCTTTCAATAATTTGACTATGATTGAGTGTCGCAGGCAGATGTTCGATGGCTTTAATGATAAACCCGATTACCCCAATGAATTAATAGGATACCGCTTTATGTTTCCAGAGATAAGCTGAATGAATCAAAACCCACCTCACCGAAATAAATTCTGTGAGGTTTATTTTTTTATGAGTAATTTTGCAAGATGAAAAGTTCCCTATCCTCAGAAGGGGAACTTGAGGACTTTTTATTTTTATTCGGTTTCTGAAATTGTCCCTTTTGGGCTAAGGTTTTTATATTTTTTATTTCGTTTCTTAATTTCTTTCTTTGGAGGTTGGGAGCGTTTTATTCGGTTTCTGAAATTCCCCCTCTGGGGGCTAGGGGGCTTTTTATTATGACTATACAAGAAGAAATACACAAACGCCGTACCTTCGGCATTATCTCTCACCCCGATGCTGGGAAAACTACCTTGACCGAAAAACTCTTGCTTTTTGGGGGAGCTATCCAAACGGCGGGTGCGGTGAAGTCTAACAAAATCAAAAAGGGAGCAACTTCCGATTTTATGGAAATTGAACGCCAAAGAGGTATCTCGGTAGCGACTTCCGTGATGACGTTGGAATATAATAATGTTTTAATCAATATCTTGGATACGCCTGGTCACAAAGACTTTGCGGAGGATACCTACCGTACGCTTACAGCCGTTGACTCGGTTATCTTGGTGATTGACTGTGTGAAAGGGGTAGAGGAACAAACCGAACGTTTAATGGAGGTTTGTCGTATGCGTAACACGCCTGTAATCATCTTTATCAACAAAATGGATAGAGAGGGGCAAAACCCGTTCGATTTGTTGGATGAATTGGAGGAGAAATTAGGTATCAATGTACGTCCTTTGACATGGCCAATCAACATTGGACAGAATTTTAAAGGGGTATATAATTTGTTTGATAAGTCCTTGAATATCTTCAACCCAAACAAAACTAAAATCGAAAAAGAAGTAGTTTCGGTTGATATTTGGACGGAAGAATTAGACAAGCAAGTAGGTGAAAGAGATGCCAATCAATTGCGTGAAGACGTTGAATTGATTGAAGGTGTTTACGAACCATTCGATAGAGAAATGTACCTACAAGGATATATCGCTCCTGTGTTTTTTGGCTCGGCGGTAAATAACTTCGGGATTCAAGAGTTGTTGGATACTTTTACGGAAATTGCTCCAAGTACGCAACCTCGTCAGACAGATGTTCGGGTGATCGAACCAACAGAAAAGAAATTCTCTGGTTTTGTCTTTAAAATCCACGCTAACTTAGACCCTAAACACCGTGACCGTATTGCCTTCTTACGTATTTGTTCGGGAACGTTTGAGCGTAATAAGTTTTATAAACACGTTCGTTTAGATAAAAATATGCGTTTCAATAACCCGTACTCTTTCTTAGCTCAGGCGAAAGAAGTTATTGATGAGGCATTCCCTGGCGACGTAATCGGTTTATATGATACAGGTAACTTTAAAATTGGTGATACCTTAACGGAAGGCGAAGTATTCCAATATCAAGGTATTCCAAGTTTCTCTCCCGAAATCTTTAAGGAATTAATCAACCTTGACCCAATGAAATCGAAGCAATTGGAAAAAGGGATTCAGCAGTTGACCGACGAAGGGGTTGCTCAGTTATTTACGCAAAGTCAGTTAGGAAATCGTAAGATTGTTGGAACGGTAGGAGACTTACAGTACGAAGTGATTCAGTACCGTTTGGAACACGAATACGGAGCGAAATGTCGTTTTGATCACCGTGATATTGCTAAAGCTTGTTGGATTACGGCAACGGATCAAGCGAAATTAAACGAGTTTATCCGTCTAAAAAGTCAATTTGTAGCAACCGATAAAGACGGTAATTATGTATTCTTGGCAGAATCGGATTGGATTTTGAGAATGAATATTCAGAACAATCCAGATATTCAATTCCACTTTACCTCAGAGTTTAAGCGTGCTGTAGAAGCGTAACGTGTACCGTAGGCTAAATATGTAGCGTTTAATTTGGTGTTTTTGTAAAAAAAATAGTTCTTTGTGGTAATTAGTTTTAATTTAAATCCGTTTCAAGTTATGAAAAAAATTATTCTATTATCGTCGATGCTGTTTTTAACAGTATGTACAAAATCATTAGCCTCTACTTCTGAGTACATCGTTGACGATGTGGCTATCGAAGCAACATTAAACAGTGGTGTTGAAGTAGCAAGCTTAGTTCCTACAATGGAAACTTCTGCTACAACAGAAGCAAATATGTTAGGTGTAACTAATGCTGGTTTACCTGCTACAACCGTTTCTAGTAAAAACACAGCAACAGCCTTCATTTTATCATTCTTCTTAGGAGGTTTAGGTATTCACCGTTTCTATATGGGAACAGCTACTTTAACAGGAGTTGGTTATATCCTTACATTAGGTGGATGTGGTATCGTAGCTTTTGTTGACTGGGTTGTATTATTAATTGCATTAGTGAATGACGAAGGTATTTCTAAATATGAAGACAATCCTAAGTTCTTCATGTGGGGAGGTAAGTAATCGTTCTTTTATATAGAAGAAAAATGCCAAGGATAGTTAATTATCCTTGGCATTTTTTATTGGTTCGCAATGCTGAGTAGAGCTTTAGTAACTTTTGAGGCATAGTGCTTACGGAGTTGCTCATTTTTTTGTTCTGCTAGTAACTCACTACGTCGAATTCCCCCAAAATAAAAAGCCTGAAATAAGCCTAAGCCTGTAAATAGTCCTGAAAAGTAGTATCCATTTAAGATATTGTATGCCCCAAATGCCAGTGTTCCTACTTGTAACCCCAGTGATACAAAACCTTCGTTTCGTTTACCTACGTAAAGCATTCCTGCTCCAGGTAGAAAAGTGGCAAGAGCTTCTGCCTTTTGAGGGCTAACAAAACGAGGCTTGACCGTAAAGTCAAATACAGCATCGAAGTCAACGGCTACGAGTTTTCGTTCTCCATATCGCTTAAACAGCCTCTTAGCTTCGTCGTATCGTTTGAGTTGTGTTAAGGCTAGTATTTCCCAAAAATCTTCTTGTTGTGTAAGTGTGCTGTCTTTCACAAAGAACTTCATTTGTTGTATTTGAGCCAGGGCATCGTCATACTGATTAGCTAAATAGGCACAAACAATGCTTTCATGTCGCAAAGGATACTGAGCAGAATCGGATAAATTCGTAAAATCAAAGCGTAAGGTTGTTCTACTGGCATCTTCAAACTTTCCTGCGGCTTTTTGACAATAGACTTTTTTAAGGATACACCTGTTTTTTGCTTGTTGCTGTTGTGTATCAGTGAGCAGGGTATCTGGAAATTCGCTTAGTTCAAAATAAACTTGTTCGTATGCCAACATAGCAGAGGCGTATTGCTTATAGACCAAGAGACTATCTGCAAAACGAAAGTCTTGTCCGAACGCATTAGTTGAAAATAGTACGCAAAGGGATATGCATATCGAATAAAATCTGTTCATTCATCTTATCGTTAAATTCTTGTCGTTTAATAGAAACACTTATAGCACTACCCCAGATATTGCCAAGGTAAAATAAGCTAAAGAGGCCACCATAAATAATAAAGCGAGGACTATTTACGCCATCTTTTCGCAGTCCTTCATAAGCTTGTAGCCCTAAAATAGCATTTTGGATAAAGGTGGAAATCCCTTGCCCTAGCTGTCCTCCGACATACAATTTACCTGCTCCAGGAATGATTGCCGAAAGTAGAGCTGCTTTGAGAGGAGACTTACGGGCTTGTTGCTGAATGATACTCTTATAATCCTTAAAGTTATCTTGTTGCTTTTGTAAAGGATAGTAAGAGGTTGAAAACTGTTTTTGGAGCGAGTCGAATCGGGGTATATTTCGTTGTAAAAGAGCCATCCCTGCCAATTCAAAGGTCTTTGTGGCTTGGGTGAGGCTATCTGTATTCGAAACCGCTAATATTAACGCTTGAGCCTTGTTTACTTGCTTGAGATAACTATGAGAAATTGCCGATAGAAAAAGTGTCTTTGAGTAGAAGGGGCTTGTCGTTTTTACCTTACTGAAATAATGCGTTGCGGAGTCAAGTTGTTTTAGTGAGTAATAAGACAAGCCTTTCCAATAAGGTAATTCTAATCGTTGTTGTATCGATGCTGGATAACGCTCTTGAAATTGAGATAGGAGTGTTATCGCATCTGCTTGCTCGTCTTTCGACAATAAATAGTGTAAAAAGAGGCTATCTTTTTTGAGTTGCTGCGACCAAGCCATACTACTCGTAATCAAGACCGTAACGAAAAGTATTGTAGTACGCAGTAGGAGCGTATGATTATGGGAGGAGGTAAGGGTCATTAGTCAAATTTATACATCGTGGGACTGTCTATTACTTTCCCTTGTTGATTCACTCGGAAAGGGTTAATGGTTGTAGCACTAATACGGTTACAACGAGCTAGTCGGTCTGCAGTAAGAGCTAAGCCTTTCAGAAAACCATATTCTTGAATGGCGGCCTGACTAAAACGAGAACAGGACTGCTCAAACAAGCAATTCGCAGAGAATTGCGGTGAAATTACTTTTTGATATACCACCAAAGAACCGTTCAGAAAAAGGTAGAGCGGATTAAGGCGTTTCAAAAGACTACGCTTTGGTGTTTTGGGTACGATGACTACACTGCTGTCTTTTTGGGCTAAATATGCAAAATCAGCATTGATATTCTGAGAAAAACTAGCCGAAGTATAAAGTAACAAGAACAGATAGCAGAGCTTATTTAAGTACTTTGGCATTGGCTGGAATGGTAAATTCTAATAATTTGTTGGTGACTCCTTCATTTGTTTTAATATCCGAGTAGGTCGTTTTTGCAATTACTGAGTCTTTTGCAGAAAAATAATCAATCTGTGTAATGGCTAATGGGAAATCAATACCTCCTACATTTTGGTAGTTATAATAATACATCTTTTTAATTACTTGACCATTTCCGCCAATGTACTTGCTATAAATTGGATTAGCTCCGTTGTGGACAAGTTCAACCTGTTTAACCTCTTTGGATAAGCGAGTAGGAGCTAACCAAGTACTAATCATCAAGTTTTTCTCGAAACGAGTATTCTTGTTGATAAAGCCCATTCCTCGTAATCCGAGGTCTGCTTTTTGGTTATTCAAGAAATAGAAAAACTGGGTTGTTTCGGTACTAAAAAGGTAATTGACTTGCTGGATGACCGTATTTTTGATAGGGTCATAAATGCTGATTTCCCCTTTGGAGGTATTGATAATGTATTGATTGGTCGGTTGAGTAAAATGGCTTACCATTTTACCTCCTGCCAGTTGGTAGCTAATCTCTGCTTTTAGGCTAACGGTTTTTCCTGCTCTTGTAGAACGAGAAATCATCGTAGCACTAATTTTTTTTACGTTTGTTACAATGATAAATGCGGATGAAAGAACCACCAAACTACTTAGTAAGCAAAGGAGAGTTGATTTTTTGAGCATAGTTTTGAAAGATTTATCGTCAAAAATACTTTTTACCTGATAAAAAAGAAAGTGAAAGCAGGATTAATCCTACGTTAACTGAAATTTTAAAGAGGGGATAAATAAAAACAGCCTCGCCGTATGATTGGTGAGGCTGTTTTATGAAAGAATGTGATTCAATTAGAATTTGAAACTAATACCTGCCTGTAACCAAGAACCACCCCACCCTAGTTCAGCATAACCTCTCATTGTTTCTGATACTGCCATACTTGCTCCCACTCGTGGGTTGATAAAGGGAAGCGTTCTCGTTTTGTAATCAACACCACCGGTACTTGTATTGTAAATATAACCATCTCGGTCAAAGACAAGTCCAGCACTTACTGCTACATAAGGATCAAGTTTGTCATCGTTCAAATTAAGTACATCTCCTAGGTGGTATGCACCTCTAGCTCCCGCTCTAAATTGTCCATAACCATAATCCCCTGCATAGCCTGTTAAAATGCCTGCGTTATAATAGGTATAGCCAATGATAGGGCCAATACCAATGTTTTCCTCAATACCAAATTCGGCACTAGCATAGCCACCAAAAGCTAATAATCCCAAACCTACGTTGAATTGCTTGTCTCCTTTTTTGAATGTTTGAGCAGAAAGCTTGTTTGATGAAATTGCTAATAAAGCAATAGATAAGCTGAAGAGGGTGAATAGTTTTTTCATGTTCGGCGAATAATTTAAGTTTATTTAATGGATAAATTTACGACATAACTCACGACATATAACGCCTACTTAGCCGAAAATCGTGCTTAAAACTTAGTAAATGGTAATAAAAAAGCGGTACCAACCAAATGTTGGTACCGCTTGAGATATATCTTGGTCTAAGATTTATTTTAAACCTAAATCTTCTTGAATAGCTGTTACTTTTGCTTTCAGGCTTTCTAGCGTTGCGTCGAAGTCTTCTGCTTGTGTCAGTGGAGCGTTCACCGAAACGTAGAATTTAATTTTAGGTTCTGTACCAGATGGACGAGCTGATACCTTAGAGCCATCTGCTAAAATCAATTGGATTACGTTAGATGGTTCCATGCCTAGCCCTTCAGGAATACTAGTGATTTCGCCTGTTTTAAGGTCTTTCGACGTTAAGTTGGTATAATCAATCACCGTCACTGGTTCTGAGCCTGCTACCGTCGCAGGAACGTTGCTACGTAAGTCAGCCATCATTTGTTGGATTTCTTCTGCACCAGCTTTTCCTTTTTTCGTTAATGAAATCAAGCCTTCGTAATAGAAATTGTTTTCCATGTACATTGCCGTCAAGAAATCGAACAACGATTTACCATTGTCTTTGGCATAAGCTGTTAACTCAGCAATCATCGCACAAGAAGCAACAGCATCTTTATCACGTACCGCATCACCAATTAAGTAACCGTAAGACTCTTCACCACCACCGATAAATTGTTCTTTACCTTCTAATTCACGGATAACCGCTGCGATGTATTTAAAGCCTGTTAAGGTATTGTAACACTTCACACCTTGTGTTTCACACATTTTGTCGATAATGTTGGTTGTTACAATCGTTTTTGCGACAAACTCGCTACCTGTTAACTTACCTGCTTTTTTCCAAGCGTCTAATAAGTAATAGATAATCAAACTTGCCATTTGGTTTCCGTTCAATAATACCCATTCTCCTTTCGGATTTTTTACGGCTGCCCCTACACGGTCAGCATCTGGGTCTGTGGCGATTACTAAGTCGGCATCAATTTCTTTGGCTAAGTTTACTGCCAAACTCATTGCTTCTGCTTCTTCTGGGTTTGGATAGATAACCGTAGGGAAATCACCATTTGGTTCTGCTTGAGCTTCAACAACACTTACGTTTTCAAAACCCAATAAGGCTAATGCCTTTGGTACAAGGGTAATTCCTGTTCCGTGGATAGAAGAGTAAACAATTTTAAGGTCTTTTTGACGAGCAATGACATCTGGATTGATGCTGTTTGCTTGAATCGTTTTTAAGTATTCTGCATCAATATCTTCGCCTAAGAAGGAGATAAGTGATTCATTCCCTGCAAAATTAATTTCGTCAACCGATTGAATTTTGTTTACTTCTGCTACAATATTTTTATCGTGTGGAGCAACTACTTGAGAGCCATCGTTCCAATATGCTTTGTAACCATTGTATTCACGAGGGTTGTGCGATGCTGTAATGACAATACCCGCAGTACAGCCTAAGTGACGAACGGCAAATGAAAGCTCTGGAGTTGGACGCAGTGCTGAGAATAAATACACCTCGATACCATTTGCTGAGAAAATATCTGCAACAACACGAGCAAAGTAAGATGAATTATTACGAGAATCATGAGCAATGGCAACACTAATTGCTTGATCAGGAAAACTTTGTTTCAGATAATTGGCAAAGCCTTGTGTTGCACCACCTACCGTATATTTATTCATACGGTTACAACCTACGCCCATTTCGCCACGCATTCCACCTGTACCGAATTCTAGGTTTTTGTAGAACGAATCCGTTAAATCCGTTTCTTTGCCTTCGTCGATTAATTGTTGGATTTTACTTTTTGTATCATCATCATAGTTGCCTGTAAGCCATGTGTTGATATTTGCTTGGGTAAGAGCGTCTAAACCTGTTGACATAGTTTTTTTATTAGTAATTGAAAAATTAAATTGAGAGTTTCTGGCGTTTTAGCAGGGGCTGTCGAAAGTCCTTTGCTCGCATTTGATTGAGGTAACGTCCAATAAACAAAGATAAAAAATATTTTGAAGTATTTTTTTCCGTTTACTAAATTCCATAAAAAAGCCTCTGTTCTCTTTTTGTTAATTTTTTAGAGAAGCAATGATTTTTAGTAGATTTACAGATACAATTTAATAAAAGGCGATGAAAGTACTTGATATTAATTTAGGAGGGCGTTACACCTATGCTGACTATGTGAAATGGCAGTTGGACGAGTACGTGGAGTTGATAAAAGGGAAAGTGTTCAAAATGTCACCCGCATCGCTTAGCCAACATCAAGTATTGGAGCATCGTTTAGATGTTGAATTGGGTTATTACCTCAAAAAGAAAACGTGTCAGGTATTTCCTGCTCCTTTTGATGTATGTTTGACAACAGACGGATTAATGGATGACGAACAAATCACGACCGTGGTTCAGCCTGATTTGTGTATTGTCTGTGACCCTTCAAAAATTGACAGAA
>JALRIJ010000080.1 GCA_023255485.1 Flectobacillus sp. | reverse complement strand
AATACCTCAAGAGGACAGTTAATTCAGGAACAAGACTTGGCAGATGCTCTGAATAGGGGCGTTTTGGCAGGGGCTGCCCTAGACGTACTATCGGTTGAGCCTCCTAAAGAACAGAATCCGTTATTAACTGCTCAAAATTGCCTAATTACGCCTCATAATGCGTGGATTAGTAAAGAAGCTCGTGGACGAATTGTCCAGACACTTTACCAAAATATTCAATCCTTTTTAGCAGGGAAACCTCAACACGAAGTAGCCTGATTTACACGACTAACATCAATTAAAAAGCCTTGTTTTGATAGCAAAACAAGGCTTTTTAATAAATAAGATACTTTACCTCCGTATCCCTCTGCTGTGACCTAACTAATAACTAGTTTATTAAATTCAAAATCTAAAATTTATCATTCAACATTATTACACTACTTCTTCTTATTATTATTTTGAGGAACTTGTTTCGCCTCCACTTCCTTCACCATTTTATGTCCTTCTTCTGGCGTGATTTCTAACTTAGCATAAGCCGAAAGTTCATCAATTTGAGGATTCAATTTTTTCATCATAGGGTGAGCTACATCAAATTCTCTATCGCCCGATATTTGTGAGTATTCATCACTCGTTAATCCACCCATATTTTGAGAAAAGTCATTAAAACGAACATTGACTTGTTGGTTGGCGAATTTACCACCTTCCCAACTTACTACATTACCACCTAAGTCCCAGCCTAAGCCTGTGATGGTAAACGTCTTCCCATTTAATGCCACCACGTCCGATAAACGTTGCCCTAATTTTAGCCCTGTTTTAGAAACCCAAGGCGAGTTAAAATGAGCCAGCCCCTCTTTATCGTAACGAGCCTTCACCACTACATCCTGAAGATGCGTATAATCATTTTCGTTTTTCCAGTAAATTTCAATTTCCTTTTCCGTATCAGCAAATACTTTTGAAGCTTTAAAAGAACCTTCGCCTGTTTCGATAGTCACTTCCTTTTTTACATTTTCTGCACCAAACTTCTTCACCAATCCTTCCCAGTCTTTGCAGGCAATCACATCTTCAATAAATAAACTATCAGCAACGACAAGACTGTCTGTAGTGACTTGAGCGAGGGTCGAATCGGTTGTTTTTTCTTGATTTTGTTTTGATTGACACGCTGCTAAAGTCATGAAAGCAAGAGCAATAAAGGAAAGTTTTTTCATGGATTGAATGTTGGTTAATGTTTCACATTTCAAAGCTAAGAAAAAAGATACGGATGAACAATGACATGTGTTTTTTTGTACAAATTTGTTTTTCCCTTAATCAAGTCCGCTATTTACCTATAAATCTGCTGGATAGATTTACGTATAGTGATTAGATAGCTTTGAAATATTATGACTATTTTTACGTTTTCTGTCAGAAATGTATCAGTTATAAACCTTTCTCCAATCCATGAAAAAACTCGGACTTCATAGCATCAGCACTCTTCTGTTGCTTCTCTCTCTTTTTGTATTTTCTTGTAAAACAAGTAGTGACCCTAGCCCCGCATCCACTTCGGTTTTAGTGAGCAGTACCCTTGTTACTAAAATGACCAAAGCTCAAATTCTGGATGCAGGCAAGGTTTTGTATGGCTCTAATCCTTTGTTTAGCTTATATGCGGGTTCAGTGATTAAGAGCAATATCAAGGTCTATCGCATTGTGTACAACACCACCAACGTCGATAAAGCGACAATCAAGGCTTCTGGTTTATTAATCGTGCCAGATACAACCTTAGCCATGCCTTTGGTGAGTTATCAGCACGGTACCATCACGAGCGACGCTCAAGCTCCTTCGTATTTCGCTCCAAGTGGAGAAGTTTATTCGGGTGTGAGTTTTATCGCATCGAGTAACTACATTTTTTCTTGTCCTGATTATTTGGGCTATGGCGAATCTAAAACAGTCGACCACCCCTATCAACATCGTGAAACACTGGCTCAGGCAAGTTTGGATATGCTTCGTGCTTCTAAGGAATTCTTAGCAAGTCAAGGGGTTAATTGGAATAAAAAAGTCATGTTGACGGGCTATTCGGAAGGCGGCTTTGCTACGATGGCATTACAAAAGAAAATCGAAGAACAGTATGCTTCTGAGTTCAATTTGGTGGCCTCTACCTGCGGGGCAGGAGCGTATAACACGACGCAAACAACAAAGGATTTATTGACGGTAACAAACGCTCAGCCTCTAGCATCGGCCAATAGCTTATATTTATGGGTATTGACTACCTACAACCGTGTGTATGGACTCAACCGTGCGATGACTGCTATCTTTAAAGAACCTTATGCAAGTGATATTACGGCAAAAGGAATCGCAGCGACTATCTCGGTAAGTTTTAATAAAATCTTCTTGGATACTTTTGTGAAAGGAGTTACCGATAACACGGATACTGCCTTTTTGACAGCGTTAAAAGACAACGATATTTATGATTGGAAACCGACTACGCCGATGATTTTGTATCATGGAAAAGCGGATGAAGTGGTAAGTGTAAAAAATACAGAGGCGGCACAAGCAGCCATGAAAGCAAGAGGGGTAACTGATGCTAACTTACAAGTAGTAATTAACGATGGTAAGACGCACGCTTCTATGATTCAAGATTATTTACTTGGAACGTATTTGTTTTTTAGTAGTAAGTAATGTTTAATGATGAATGCGTAATTAGTAGTGTATGAAGGATTGAAAAACGTTTGGTAAATTTAAATTTCGAGACCTAGAGTGGTTAGCCCATCGTCAAGAAGGGATTTTACAAAATTTGTCAGAGGATGCTATTTTTCAATCCTTCGTACACTAGTAATTTTGAATGTTGAATACGTTCTAATAACAGATATGTCATAAACGTCTTCTTAACTTCTAAGGAATTAACAGTTAGCATATTAAATCAAAAATTCAACATCCCAAATTCATCATCTAATAGCCTTTTGGATTTATTCCTTCGTTTTTACGGGTAGTAATAATTGCCTCCCTAGCCTCAGCAATGGCGATTAACTCCTTGGCAATTCCGTTGATATCTACTGAACCCGCAGTGGTATTACCGATGGTTTTCAATAGGTTAATATTCTTCTCAGAGGCATTGTCCATCTCCGCTTGTTCATTTGTTAGATTGGGAGCATCAATACGGATGTATTGGTTAGTCACCTCACGTGCTTCAAACATTTTTCTTACCTGATAATCCGTCGTTTCCGAAACGCCCGACATCATCATGTCAATAATGGCGGGAATCATCAACAGGGTTGGTTTATCCTTAATTTTGTCATGATAGTAAGGCGTTTTTACCGAACCCGTTCCTAACGAAACTAAATAAAAATCTTCTGTTTTAGGACAATCATCTTTCGTTTTGGTAAGAACCTTGGTGGTTTTATAGGCTTCTGTGAGGGCTGCCATCGTCGGGTTATTGGCAAAAATCCCACCGTCAATTAGCGAAAACCGAATTTTATCTAGTGAATCAATAAGAGCAGGCTCAAAATAAGTAGGAGCAGCAGAGGTAGCTCGACAGACATCCCGAACATAAAAGTTACGTCCAATCTCGTGTGAAATGGCTTTTTGTTGTGTGAAAAAATGAGCTTTCCGTTGTTCGGTATTGTACGAAGTAATTAAACAAGGACGTACTAACTCGCTTAATTGAAGGTCTTTAAAGTAGGTTTTTAAGACGGACTCAATGCCTGAGGAGTCGTATTGTTCATCTAAAATCGGAACGCTACGCAAAAGCCTTCCTGTAAAAGAAGAACTGAAAATCTTGTTGCCATTATTAACATATAGGTTCACAATGTCATTGGCCGAATAGCGACTTCTATTGGGCTTATCTTTGTCGGGAGCAAGCAGTGCACAGGTGATGATTCCTCCTGTACTGGTTCCTGCAATAAAATCAAAGTAATCTGCAATTCTGGCATCGGTATTGCCACTGAGTGCTTGAAGACTTTTTTCGAGGCTATCAAGTACCATCGCTGGAATGACTCCTCTGATACCACCACCATCAATGGTAAGAATCCGAACTTTATCTTTTTTCATATTAACAAGGATTGATATTGTAAGAAACGTTAACTACGAAACACTATCAGCTTGATTTAATGTGATATATGTTCGTAAATGATGAGATAAGTTAGTTTTTTTATTAGAATTTTTATAAAAAACAGCAAGCTAATATTAGTTCGGAATAACTTAATTTATTCAACGGTAGAACAGATATCTGTTCTATCTATTAATTTTAATCTAAAGAGGCTTATTCTCTCGCTTTGGGTAAGGAGTACGAACCCTTATGATGAAGTGCTAAAAGACTATTTTTACTAAAACTTATACGCATAAAGCACATGAAAAAAAAATATGACTTAGGTGCTCCCAAAAATGAAATCATGCTATCGGTGAAGGTAGCTACCGTTGGGATTGCTCATAGCGTTGCCTATCTGTATCGTTCTGGAGGAGAGCGTATTACCTTGGCGGAATCTTCCAATACATCGGGTGATATTACCCCGCAAGTAATTGGTACAGGAGCAAGTTTAAAAGCTGGTTATCTGTTGATCTATACCATGATTGACTTCTCTACCGTTGCCACGCAGTACCGTGAACAGGCGATTGCCAACACGCTTATTTCGTATGAATTATCAGGTGGAAATTCGGGGAATATGAGTTTCTCAACCGATCCCGACGATATTCATTTCAACCAAGACCGAAGCATTATGGTCGTTAGCAAACCCGTACAACTACTATGAAAAAGCTATATACCCTAATCCTCTTAGTCTTGGCAAGCTGTAGTGTCGGCTGGGCTCAGCAACAAACGGTAAAACAAGATATTTCGATTAAGAACATGGACTTGCCCAATGCTCCTGCTTTCAGCATTTTGGATGCAACGCCTAGCCTAATCGAACGTCCGAAAGCGACGAAAGCCTTTGCTTTATCGGTCTTAAATTCGATTGCAGATGCCTCGGGTTTACCCAAAAGTTATGCAGTGGAATTAACACCTTTCTGGATGATTAAGAACCGCAATATGAACGCCCTAAAATATTGGGGAGTTAACAGAACAAAGGAAAATCAAAACTTAAATCAGCCTTTTGCCCATGTAAAACAATCGACGATTTCCTTTTCGTGGGTAAGTCAGGGCGATACGGCTAAGAAAAATTTCAAACAACAGATTTCATGGGGTATTCGTGTTCCCTTGATTCAGGTACGTAAGAAAACCCAACGAGATTCGCTTTTTAATGCTTATAATTTGATTAAAAACTTTTTGGGTAATCAAACGGATGTCTTAGCCGATATTACGGGAAGGCATTTTGGTGAACTCATGCGTGAGGATTCAACGGGCTATAAAAAGGAGTTTAATGCGTATTTACGAAATTTAAAAAGTCCAGATTCTTTAAACCGAATTGTGCAATCGCTTTTAGCCCGCAAACCTGTTTTTGCGGTGGATTTCGCTTTTGCTCATAACATCACCTTCGATAGCCCGTCGTATTCCTCTAACCGTTTAGGACGCTTGGGAGCATGGATGACCCTTTGTTGGGCTAACCAGTTGAATAAGACGGAAACCCCCAACTATTTCAACGTGTATGGAATTGGACGTTATTTGTTGGATAACAATGCAATCGGGACGGATGGGAAGTTGAAGAAGCAAAACTTAATTGACGTGGGGGCAAAGGCCGAGTTTGAATTTGATGCGTTTTCGTTTGCCATGGAATATTTGAATCGAACCAATGTTGAAAATTCTTCGTTGAGTTCTGATCGTTTAACGGGAATTATTCGTTATAAAATTAGTGAAACCTTGTCGATGACGGGTTCTTTTGGACAAAACTTTGGCAAAGTGAACAACTTGATTTCCTTTGTGGGAATCAACTGGGGAATTAGTAAAAACGAAACAACCAGTGTAAATAAATAAGGTCAACGGAGATGAGTAAAAAGTGTAGCGTTTAACGTTTAAAGCTGTCCTTGGCTTTACGATAGTTACTCATAAACTTTTAACTTTTTACTCATCTTCTTTTTTAAAACATCAACAAACAACATGAAAAAAGTAAGCTTATTGGTATGTCTCTTTACGCTCTTACATCTGGTAGGAACGGCTCAAAGTAAGAAAACCTCCGTGACTCGTTGGAGAGCCACTATCCAGACCAAAGGGGGCGAATTGCCTTTTGGATTAGAAGTACAGCCTCGTGCTAAACAACGCTATACCGTCTATATTTTAAATGCCAGCGAACGTCTTCAAACCGATGAAGCAACGCTCGTGGGGGATTCCTTAGTGATTCCGATTGCGATGTTTGATGCCGAATTGGTCGCTAAACTTACGCCTACAAGCATGACGGGTTTTTACCGTAGAAACAAAGGACGCAAAACCTTTGCCGAAACACCGTTCTCAGCTACGTTGGGGTATGGCTATCGCTTTAGAACCAACCGCATGGCGATTTTAGGGAATGTAACAGGAAAGTGGAACGCCCGTTTTACAAATCCTGAAACCCAAAAAACAAGCACGGCTGTGGGTACATTCCAACAAAAAGGAACAGACGTAGTAGGTTCATTTTTGACGACTACAGGCGACTACCGTTTCTTGGATGGTAGTATGCGTGGCGATAGTTTGTTCGTTTCTACCTTCGACGGGTCGAATGCTTATTTGTTAAAAGCAAAAGTAGTAGGCAAGAAAATGACAGGAACATTTTATAGCGGAATCAAAGGCATCCGTTCCTTTGAAGCCGAGCAAGATGATAAAGCCGCTTTGCCCGATTTGAATAAAATTACCTTCTTGAAAAAAGGCTACGATAAAGTTTCCTTCGCTTTCCCAGACGATAAAGGCAATGTGGTTTCCCTTGCAGACCCTGCCTTTAAAGACAAAGTGGTGGTTGTCCAAATTTTAGGCTCATGGTGTCCTAACTGTATGGACGAAATCAATTACCTAGTCCCTTTTTATCAGCAATACAAAGCCAAAGGCGTAGAAATCATTGGTTTAGCCTACGAAAAAACCTTAGACACCACTTTCTTTAGAGGTAAAATGAATTTACTTCGTAAGCGATTAAAAGTTACTTATCCCTTATTACAAGCAGGGCTAAACAGTTCAGAAAGTGCGACCGAAAGTTTACCGATGTTGAACCAAGTAATCGGCTTCCCGACCTCCATTATCATCGATAAAAAAGGAGTAGTACGAGAAATCCACACAGGTTTTACCGGCCCAGGGACAGGCAATTACTATACCGAATGGGTAAAACATTTTGAAGGATTGATTGATACCTTGGTGAAAGAGTAGGGTACAACTGGTTTTAACCCGTTGAAATAGCTAGACAAGATGTTGGATTTTGTCTAGCTGTTTTGGTTTTGTCAGCTATACAGCATTTTAGAATTAGGAAAATTTCGTAAGTAACTTTTTCCTTGGGACTACTTTTTGGCTTTTGATTTGATGCTTTTGATTTTATAATTAGCAATAATGGTACTAATTATCAGTCTATCCTGTACTGTGAAAGTGGAAGGTGCGACCATCAAATCAATATTTTCTGGTTCTCTTATATATCCCATTTTATTAGTTAAATCTATAGTTTAAGCATTGGCAGCTAATTGAATCACTAAACTTTCACTTACATCAACTGTTTGAGCAATTTGTTGAGTCGTTAGAATACCTAAGCCTAATAAATTTTTAATCGTTGTTATTTTGTCTGCCATTCGTGCAGCTTCAATTTTTTTAGATTCTGCTTTTACAGCTTCAGCATTTCGGGCAATCAAAATTTCTAACGAAGCTTTTTCTTCGGGAGTCATTTTACGACTATCTAATTCATCAATGGCTATTTTTAACCATTCTTCATCCCAAAATTTGGGAAACTGTATTGGCTGGGTAACTGTATGAATAGTTCTCATTGTGAATATTAATTTTTCTAAATCTGTCTGACATTCAGACTCTTGCTTTGTAAATTTATCTAATTCTACTGTAATAAACGTCATTTGTTCATCAAAAAAATTCCCTTGTTCATTTCTTAGGTTCGCAACGGTATGAAATTGATGATAGGGAAGAATGTCATTGGCTAAAATAGCCACACAATAGATTTTTTTAAGTGTACCATAATCAAATTTACCTCGTTTTACCATTGCATTAAATTTATGTAATGCGTAAAATTTCATTCTTTGTACAAAATAGGGTGCATCACCGTACTGCATTTCAACGATAAAGTGGTTATCATTTTCGTCTGTACAAGCCAAATCAAAAATACCACTTCGTCCGTCTTGGGTGATGCCTTCAAAAGTATTTTTATCAAATTTTACCTCTACAATGGGAACATCAGATTTTATCAGTGCTTGTAATGCTCTTCGTAAGAATAACGTGTTAGACTCATTTCCAAACGTCGCTTTAAACCCGTAATCTGAAATGATAGGTATGAAGATTTGATTTTCTGTGTATAGTGCTTCCATAATATAAAATTAATATTATTGAATTTAGTTTCAAAATGAATTACTTTCGGACTATGGTCGTATTGGGCGTTTTTGTCAAAGACATGCCAAATGAAATAGTAAGGTTCAATGGGTTTTCACCCACTACACACACAAACCAATAACAAATGAAACATGAGAATTACGAAATACTTAATCTCTTAGGTTATGGACTAGCGAAGTTCGATAATGAATTTATTAAGCAGTTTGGCTTTACAACGAAGATTGCATTTTTTGAATACTTTGTGGACTTGAAAATTGTCGAAACTGGGAGTGTCGTCAAGAACAGGATGGATTTGTTCGACCCTTTTTTTGAGAATAATAGAAAAGGTTGGTGGCAAAAAGGTGCCGCTTATATCCATCGAAAACAGCTAATTGATAGCCTTTTCGGGAATGAAAATGTAGTTGGATATGCCAATATTGTGAAACTGTATTTACAGGAAAGCTATAAAGTGCAAGACCTTTCGGTGGAAGTGAAGCCAATCGTGAAATCGAGATTTAGAAAAATGAACGAAACAGGATTAGAAGCAGAATTGTATTTTATCAATAACTTTCAATCCATCAAGCACTTTGAAGGGGGCGTTTTGGAAGATGCTCGATTATATGGAGATGGATATGATTTTCAGATTAGTGTCAATGAAAAGACGTTGCTGTCAGAAGTAAAAGGGATTAGGGCTAAAAAAGGCAGATTTAAACTCACTAAAAATGAATATGCCAAAGCAGAAGAATATCAGTACGATTATTTAGTGACACTCGTATTAAACCTAGACGATTCACCCACTTTCGTAACGATAGAAAACCCGTTGAGAAATTTAAAATTTGAGAAAAAAATATTCAAATCTGACGATAAAATAGAGTATCATGTAACGTCAGATATTGGTTTAAACTAGAAAAAACAGAAGATGCAAACTCATACAATTGTGGATTATCCGACGGTAATTGTACCTATTGAGTTCAAAGATATGTATCCCTGCCCTGTGTGTGATATCGATCTTGATGTCAATATGATATTAGATGGCAAGAGTATTCACTCAGTAACTTGTGAAGACTGTGACCACGTGGTGATATTTAAAATAAAAAAACTTATCTAAGTTTGCGGAAGGGTTTCTACCTATCTGCCAATTAGTTTCTTCATCACTCCCCTAAAAACCATTCCCTTGGAAAATTATTTCACTACCTTTATCGACATCGTTGGAACGTTTACCTTTGCCATCAGCGGAATAAGGCTGGCATCGGGTAAACACCTCGATTGGTTTGGAGCTTATATCATTGGTTTAGTTACCGCTGTTGGCGGAGGAACAATCAGGGATATTTTACTGGATTTACCCCCTTTTTGGATGTTAGATGGCAAATGTTTTGCTATCACTGGCGTTGCTTTACTGGCAACCTTGCTTTTTAAAGATAAGGTATTCAGATGGGCAAATACCCTAATGCTGTTCGACACCATTGGTTTAGGTCTGTTTACCATCATTGGTATTAGCAAAAGTATGGATGCTCAGTTACCTTTCTGGGTTTGTATCATCATGGGGACTATCACGGGCTCTGTGGGAGGGGTGCTAAGAGATGTTTTGTTGAACGAAGTACCGCTGTTATTACGGAAAGATATTTACGCAATAGCCTGTATCGCAGGAGGAGGCGTTTATTTTTTGTGTATTCATCTAAACGTTTCAAAGAGCTTAACGGAGCTACTTGCCGCTCTCGTTGTGATTTGTGTTAGGCTGATTGCTATCAAATTTCAGATTCATTTGCCTGTTTTAAAGTCTATAAAAGATGTTTAGATAGATGGTTTTTCGTTATCACTTTCTTATACTGAAAAAGAGCAATAGCCTCTTTTATGAATATTGTGGCACACTAATAGCCCCGCTTTACCTGTTTAGAAGCGAGCAGAACGACAGATAAATAGAAACAAAAAAGTATTTTCGTTAGAACCGAGCATTTTAGTGTAACTTATACGGATTAAGTTAACTAAGCATACAAGAAAAAACTATTCCTTTATTTTAAACGATGACCAATAGAACCTATGAAGTTACAAGTTAGTTGTCAGCTTGATTACCAAGTTCATGAAAATGCCGCTTTAATTCTGATGCTTCGCCCTCAAAGTGGGATAAAACAGGAGATTGTCGAAGGAAGTTTAGTGATAACACCACAAATTCCCATTGTCGATTACAAAGACCATTACGGTAATTTATGCAATAGATTACTAGTGCCTGTTGGGCCTTTTAGTGTTAAAACAACATCCATTGGTATTACAAACGATACTATAGAGGTAGATTATAACGCAGGCCTAATTTCGGTTGAAAATTTGCCAGCAGAGACGCTAGTGTACATTGTACCGAGCCGTTACTGTGAATCCGATAAGTTGTCAAGTCTTGCATACGAAATTACCCAAAACTTCTCGCCAGGGTATCCCCAAGTAGAAGCCATACGTCAATGGATTAAAGCGAATATTCGATACGAGTACGGACACAGTTTGCCTACTACGTCGGCGTATGAAATGGCTCAAACAAGAATTGGTGTTTGCCGTGATTTTTCACATTTGGGCATCAGTTTATGTCGTGCCTTAAATATTCCTGCTCGTATGGTGGTTGGGTATTTACATGAGTTAAATCCGATGGATTTACACGCTTGGTTCGAAGCCTACGTAGGCGATAGGTGGTACACTTTTGATGCCACACAAGACGTACCGAAAGGAAACAGAATTGTGATTGCTTATGGAAGAGATGCCAGTGATGTCGCTTTTGCCACGCAATTTGGCAATATGGAGTTGCTGAATATGCAGGTGACCGTAGAGGCGGTGTTGTAGTATCCATAATGTTGAATGAATACAAAAGGTCACCCCTTGGACGAGGTTTTAGCATACCGTCCAAGGGGTGACTTCTTTATGATATTTGTTCAATTACTTATCATCCACTCTGGCTTCGATGATGCGTTGAATGTCGGTGGGTACGTTTGATAAAAAATCGTAACCTGTCAATTTTTCTATCATATCTACTGACACTCGGTAGCTTCTCCAATTGCTTACTTCTAACGAATTTTTATTGGGAATATTCACCGCAATTATTCGGGTATTGGCATTAACTCTACTAGCATCATTATCGCCTAGGGGTAATATGACAATGATTTTCCATAAAGATACAGGGACAACAATATCGTTGTTTTTTCCAATGGTTTGAGCAGAACCGTTTGCTCCAATTCCTCCCCTTCCGAGTACCCCTGCGATAACATAAACTTCGTTGGCATCTCCCAATTGATTGCGGGTGTATTCTTCTAAACTTTTCCAAATACCACGGTTATGTTCAGGGGCTTGCGGAGCCATATTCGTCATATAGAATGATTCTTGGTTAGATAGTAAGTCTCCGTCACGGTCGTCGGACGGGCAAAGGTGTCCTCTGTCGAAACCCGTATTGGCGTAGTCTCTTGGTGTAACAGCATACCATCCTTGCGGTAGTTTATCATCAGGTCTAAAATCGTTTTGTCTTGGCGTATCGCCTTTCCATGCGGTACTCAAATGCCAGCTAACCCAGTTTGCCGTTCCTTTGTTGCGGTTATACGAAAGTGTATAAGCCTGTTTTTCCATCAAGTAATTGTCTTCGTAAGAGGTATTTTTAACCGCTCCACTCGGATTACCTAGCGTTAGATTATTATCACGCCCTGCTACGCTTTTTTTAGTTGGATTTGGTGTGGGAGTAGGGTTTGGAGTAGGAGGGGTATAAGTTCCTGTTTGATAGGTTACAATACTCAGGTCGTCAATGTTTAAACGGTTGCTTGTACCATCCGTTTTTCTAATTTCAATACGACTTGCTTCTGAGGCATTTACGACGATATTCGCTTCTTTGAATACTTTATTCGTTGCCGTCGTGCTATAAATGCGTGTCCATGAATTTCCCTGATTTTTAGATAAATAGACTTCAAACGTAACACTTTGGTCTAATTGATAGACCGCATAGTTAAATTTTACCTGCTGAATTCCTGTAGGCATATCAAACGCCATGCTCACCTTTCCTGCTTCCTTCACACGAATGGCTTTTGCTCCATGTTTGATGTCGTTATCAGCAGAGCCCATCATGGCATTTTCTAAATACCATTGTCCTGAACTTACCGAAATAGTACCTCCTTCGTATTTATTCTTGCTGGCATCGTCGAAGCCTTCTGGGAAATTAGTAGCTACTTTTACCTTTGCGGTAGTTGGCGTGATGACAGGTGGTGTATTGGTATTTGTGTTAGGAACATAGCTAACGCAGGCATTTAATACCAAAACGCATCCAAGTAACAGGGCTGAGCCGTAGTTTTTGTTGAAAAAGTTTATTTTCATGGATTTGGT